>JAGSPS010000363.1 GCA_018262315.1 Deltaproteobacteria bacterium
GATGAAGCGCGCGAAGGCAGTCGCTGCGTGTGCGCCCGAAGCAGTGCGACTGATGAAGCGGTCGCTCTACGCTGGCGCAGGTTGGGACCCGCGCAGCGCGGCGCGCGCCGAGGCATTCGCACAGGCGGCTACGATCCGCACGGAAGATGCGCGAGAGGGAATCCGGGCGCTGCTCGAAAAACGCGAGCCGCGCTTCATCGGGAAGTGATCCAGCTCGCTGTAATTCCTTCGCGCGAGCGTCAGCCCGCTGCGCCGTCCCGCGGCGGCTCGGCCGTTTCGGTGATGACCAGCACGGGGAGGTGCGTCGACTCGATCAGGCGTCGCGTGACACTCCCCACCAGCCACTTGCGCAAGCCGCGCTGGCCGACCTTGCCCATCACGATCACGTCCGCGTGGAGCTCGCGCGCGATCGCGTCGATCACCCGCGGTGGATCCCCCGTCTCGAGCCGACTCTTGCAGGGGACGCCCGCCTTGGCGGCCAGATCGCCGAGGTGCGCGAGGATCTGGGCAGCGTTGCGCTCGAGACGCTGGCGCGCCGCACCGCCGTCGTCGTCCATCACGCTCGCGAAGTCGCGGATCAGCTCGTCGTCGAGCACGTGCACGAACACGACCTCCGCCTGGCTGGCGGCGGCCAGCGCGATCGCCGCCTCCGCTGCCTGGATGGCGGTCGCCGAGCCGTCCGCGGCACATACGATCCGGTTCACGAGGGGCCAGCTCACGGCGATCGCTCCTCCAGCGAGCGGATCCGCTTGAGCTGGAAGAGCTGCTCGCGCTCGCGCTCCTCCAGCTGATCCGCGATGAAGCGGATCGTCTCGCGATGCGCCGGGATGTGGACCACCTCGAGCGCATTGAGCTTGCGCTGTACCGCGCGCAGCTCGCGGGCGAGCCGCAGGCACGAGCTCTCGAGCTCCGCGAGGTCGAGGAGTGACGGCGTCAGCGCCCGCAGCTCTGCCGCCGCGGCGTCGGCCGCGAGGCCGCTCGAGCCAGCCGCTGCGCGCAGCCCCGCCGGCTCCGGTTGCCGCTCGCTCGGCTCGGCGGGGGGACGGACCAGGGGAACGACGACGCCCATCATGCTGCGCTCGCGCACGTCGACCGGTTCGAGCGGCTGCGCGGCGAGCGCGAGCCGCGCGAGCCCCGCCTCGCCATGAGCAGCGTAGGCTTCGGCCAGCAGCTCGTAGGCCGTCACGAGCTTCGACTCGGTCGCCTCACGCAACGCGCGCGCCTCGCGCTCGAAAGTCGAGAGCGCGTCGCTCAGGAACTCGCGCTTCTGATCGAGTAGGTCGCGGCCCGCGCCCAGGAAGAGCAGGTCGCCGCGCAGTCGCAGCAGGTTGTTCTTGGTGACGGGGACCGGCAGGCGCGGCATTTCACTCCTCGCGGAAACGGCGTTCCAGGTGGCGGCGCCGGACACGGCCGAGTGCGTCTTCGGGAAGCGCGCGCAGTGCGTTCCAGCCGCGCTCGAGCGTCTCCTCGATGCGGCGGTTCTCGTACACGCCCTGGGCCAGGAAGCTGCGTTCGAAGCGCTCGCCGAACTCCAGTGTGCGGCGGTCGAGTTCCGAGAGCTCCTCCTCCCCGATCACCGCGACCAGCCGCCGGATCTCGCGCAGCCGGGCGTAGGAGGCGTAGAGCTGGTTCGAGAGATCGGCATGGTCCTCGCGCGTGCGATTCTCGCCGATGCCGTCCTGCATCAGGCGCGAGAGCGATGGCGGAACGTCGATCGGCGGGTAGATCCCCAGATGGTGGAGCTCGCGCGAGAGCACGATCTGGCCTTCGGTGATGAAGCCGGTCAGGTCGGCGATCGGGTGGGTGATGTCGTCGTTCGGCATCGTGAGGATCGGCAGCTGCGTGATCGAGCCGGGTCGGTCTCGCAGCCGGCCAGCCCGCTCGTAGAGCGACGCCAGATCGCTGTAGAGATAGCCGGGGTAGCCCTTGCGGCTCGGCACTTCGCCCTTCGCCGACGCGACTTCGCGTAGTGCCTCGCAGTAGTTCGTGATGTCGGTCAGCACCACCAGCACGTGCATGCCGCAGTCGAAGGCCAGGTGCTCCGCCAGGGTGAGCGCCGTGCGCGGCGTCATCAGACGCTCGACGGTCGGGTCGTCGGCGAGGTTCAGGAACAGCGCCGCGCGTCCGAGCGCGCCGCTCTCTTCGAAGCTGCGCCGGAACACCTGCGCGACGTCATGCTTCACGCCGATCGCGGCGAAGACCACGGCGAACTCGTGCGGCTCCTGGGGGAGGCAGGCCTGCCGCACGATCTGCGCGGCGAGTGCGTCGTGCGGCAGTCCGCTCCCGGAAAAGATCGGAAGCTTCTGGCCTCGCACCAGCGTGTTCATCCCGTCGATCGCCGACACCCCGGTCTGGATGAACTCGCGCGGGTAGTCGCGCGCCACCGGATTGATCGGGATTCCGTTCACGTCGCGCCGGTCGTCCGTGAGCGGCGCCGGGCCACCGTCGATCGGGTCACCGCGACCGTTGAAGGTCCGCCCCAGCATCTCGACACCCACGGGCGCCTCGAGTGGATGGCCGAGGAAGCGCAGCCGCGAGTCGTCGAGCGAGAGGTTCGCCGTGCCCTCGAACACCTCCACCACCGCGAGATCGCGACCCACCTCGAGCACGCGGCCGTGCAGCAACACGCCGCGGCACTCGATCTCGACGGCCTCGCCGTAACTCACGCGCCGTGTGCCCGCGACGAAGACGAGCGGACCTGCGATGCGCTGCGCGCCGAGGTAGCTGACGAGACCGCTCCCTGCGCGCTCGCCTCCGGGCTCTCGTTCCGCGCTGCTCATGGGGCCTCCGGGGTCGGCGCGGCGGGGCCCGGCTCTTCGAGCAGCTCGGCGCGCGCGGTGTCGATGCGCGCGCGCAGCGCTGCAATCGCCTCGGAGCCGTCGCCCTCGATCTCAAAGCGCGCGCGCAGAAGCTCGGTGCGCACCGGGTGGCTGCGGATGCGATACATCGGGATGTGCATGCCCACGACCTCCCGCATGCAACGCACCCAATGGAGGATCATGCGCAGCATCCCGATCGTCTTGGCGGGACTCGAGAAGCGATCCACCGGATCGAAGGCGTCCTGCTGGAGGAACGCCTCGCGAAGCAGCCGTGCGCCTTCTAGCACGACGCGCTCCTGGTCGGGCA
>JAGSPS010000364.1 GCA_018262315.1 Deltaproteobacteria bacterium
GGCGAGCGCCTCCTCGAGCGCCTCCTCGGCGGCATTTTCGGGTAGATCGGCAAAGCCTTCAGGGCCGCGGTAGCCGTGGCGGCGGTCGTAATCCAGAAGCCCTTTGCGAAGGGCCGTATAGGCCGCCTCCTGATCCGCCTTCTGGATGGTCGTGTAGACGCGGAAGCCGAGCGTGTAGACATCGGGTCCGTAACGATCGAACAGCGCCTGACGCACCATCTCGGCGACGAACTCGGCGCGCAGGCCGAAGTCGTCGATCTCGCGCCGCACGGTGATCGGCGCGTTCATCGCCTCTTCGTATTGCGCCTCCGTGATCGTTTCGAGCTCGCGCATCCGGCGCAGCACGTATTGCTGTCGCTGCTTCGCGCGTTTCGGGTTGGCGACCGGGTTGTACGCGGACGGCGCCTTCGGCAATCCGGCAAGCATCGCGGCTTCCGCGACCGAGAGTTTCCCAAGCGGCTTGCCGAAGTAGATCTGGCTGGCGGCGGCGAACCCGTACGCGCGCTGGCCGAGGTAGATCTGGTTCACGTAGAGCTCGAGGATCTGCTCCTTGGTGAGCTCCGACTCGATCTTGTACGCGAGCAGCGCCTCGTACAGCTTGCGCGTGACGGTCTTCTCCGACGACAAGAAGAAGTTGCGCGCCACCTGCATGGTGATGGTGCTGGCGCCTTGCCGCCTCCCGCCCGAGACCAGATTCGAGTACGCCGCCCTCATGACGCCGACATAGTCGACGCCCTGGTGCTGGTAGAAGCGCTCGTCCTCGGCGGCGAGCACCGCGTCCTTGAGCGTCTTCGGCACATCCTGGATCGCGACGACGCTGCGGCGCTCTTCGCCGAACTCGCCGATCAGTGCGCCGTCCGCCGTGTACACGCGCAGCGGGATCTTGGGGCGATAGTCCGTGACCGCGTCGATCGACGGCATATTTGGATATGCAATCAGCAACACGAACACGGCGAGGGTGACGCCGATGGCTGCCAATCCCGCAATCAGGGCGACCGGAAATGCAATCCAGCGGAAAAAAGTCAAAGGTCGAGTGATCGCGTGGTATGCGCCGAGGGGAACGCGGATTATAACTCAGGGCGTCGGTCGACCCGGGGAGTGTGACTAAATTTGCTTTACTCCCCCAATGCTTGTTGCCAGCATCTCACGCAAAACGTCAGAATCGCTTCTAACTCGCGATCAATAAAGGGGAAATCCGCTTGCGCTTCGACATTTTCAAGCCTAAAGCGCCACCCCTTTTCGGCATGGATATCAGCTCTTCGGCCGTCAAGATGGTCGAGCTGGCCGATGCCGGAAAGGGCTCGCGGCGCGTCGAGCGTTACGCGATCGAGCCGCTCCCTAAGGATGCGGTGGTCGACGGGAACATCGACAACCTCGACGCCGTCTCCGAGACCGTCCGTCGGGCGTGGAAGAAACTCGCCACCCGGACCAAGAACGTTGCCCTGGCGCTGCCCACGGCCGCGGTGATCACCAAGAAGATCATCGTGCCGGCCGGCCTGCGCGAGGAGGAACTGGAAGTCCAGGTCGAGGGCGAGGCGAATCAGTACATCCCATTCGCGCTCGACGAGGTCAACCTGGACTTCCAGGTGGTTGGCCCCGCGCCGTCCGGCCCGGAAGAGGTGGAGATCCTGATCGCCGCCTCCCGCAAGGAGAAGGTCGAGGACCGGGTCGCCGTGGCCGAAGCCGCCGGACTGAAAGCGACGGTCATGGACGTCGAGTCCTACGCCATGCAGACCGCGTTCGAGCTCATGACCTCGCAGTTCCCGAACGACGGCCGCGACCAGAACGTCGCGGTGGTGGACATCGGAGCGAGCATCATGAACATCACGGTGCTGCGCAATGACCAGGCCGTTTACACGCGTGAGCAGGCGTTCGGCGGCAACCAGCTGAACCAGGACATCATGCGCCAGTACGGCCTATCGCCCGAAGAGGCCGAGAACGCCAAGAAGAGCGGCGGACTCCCCGACAGCTATGAAGCGGAGGTCCTGCGCCCGTTCCTCGAGAACGCCGCGCTCGAGATCCAGCGCGCGTCGCAGTTCTTCTTCACTTCGACCCAGTACAACTCCCTCGAGCACATCGTGCTGACGGGCGGCTCGGCGACCCTGCCCGGCCTCGACGACATGGTGACCAGCCGCACCCGGGTCAACACCGTGGTCGCGAACCCGTTCGCCAACATGTCGATCTCGCCGCGCATCCAGCTGAAGAAGCTGATCGCAGACGCGCCGGCGCTGATGATCGCGTGTGGCCTCGCGATGCGGAGGTTCGACGAATGATCCGCATCAATCTGCTTCCTCACCGTGAGGCGCGGCGCAAGGCGCAGCGGCGGCAACTCGCCGTCATGGGCGCCATGGTCGCGGGCCTCGCGATCGGCATCGCCGTCCTCGTGCACGGCGTCATCGGGGGCTACATCTCGGCGCAGAGCGAGCGCAACGACTTCCTCAAGCGCGAGAACGCAAAGCTCGACAAGGAGATCGAGGAGATCAAGAAGCTCAAGGAGGACATCCAGGCCCTCCTCGCGCGGAAGCAGATCATCGAGACGCTCCAGGCCGACCGCTCGCAGACCGTGCTGCTGCTCGACCAACTCGTGCGGCAGACCCCGGACGGCGTGTACCTGAAGTCCCTCAAGCAGGACGGGCTCAAGGTCAACGTCACCGGCTATGCGCAGTCGAACGCGCGCGTTGCGACGTTCATGCGCAACCTGGAATCGGCGCCCAACCTCGAGGAGGCGCAGCTCGTCGAGACCAAGGCGGCAGAGGTGAACAAGAAGCGGCTCACCGAGTTCAACCTGAACTTCAAGGTGAAGCGCGCGGCGCCTGAAGACGCCCACAAGGCGGGCGCACCGAAGCCGGGCGGGGCGCCGGCAGCGGCGAAGCAGGGTTAGGGGCGCAGCCATGAAAGCACTGTCGGAACAGTTCCGGAACCTCAACACGCGCGATCCAGGCGGCTGGCCACCGCTGCCGAAGGTCGTGCTGCTGGCCGTCGTCTTCGCCGCGATCCTTGTGGCCGCGTACTTCCTCGACTGGCAGGGCCAGCTGGAAGAGCTCGACGCCGGACGCGCGCAGGAAGCGAAGCTCAAGGACGAGTACGTCGCCAAGAAGGCGCAGGCGGTGAACCTCGACATGT
>JAGSPS010000365.1 GCA_018262315.1 Deltaproteobacteria bacterium
ACCTCGTCCTGATAGGCCTCGGCGCGCGTGCGGCAGTGCACCGTCAGCAGCGCGGCGCCGCCCGCTTCCGCGGCGCGCGCGAGTTCCTCGACGCGGCTCGCGTCGCCGACGCCCGCGCGGATCTTGGCGGTCACCGGCGTCGTCGGCAGCGCCAGCGCGACGGCGCGCACGACGCGCTCGACCGCCGCCGGATCGTCGAGCAGCGCCGAACCCGCGCAACCGCGGAGCGCGCCCTTCGCGGGGCAACCGAAGTTGAGGTCGATGAGCGGCGCGCCGCATTCCACCGCGCTCTGCGCCGTCGCCGCGAGCTTCGCGAGATCCGACCCCATCAGCTGCAACCCGACGGGCGCCTCGAAGCGCAGCGGTCCCAGATGGCGCTGCAACACGTGATGGGGCGTCGGCGCTTCGGAGACGCGCACGAACTCGGTGAACGCGCCGCCGAGCGCCGTCGCCGCATTGCGGGCGAGCACGAGGTCGCGGAAACACGGCTCGGTGACGCCCTCCATCGGCGCCAGCAAGAAGGGCGCGGTGAACGGCAAGCGGCCGCGCCGCACGCCGTCTCGTTCGGGCGTCGCGGTCGACAGATCAGGCGCCCAGACGCGACGCGATCCGGCGCAGCAGGCGCTGGATCGGGTAGCGCTCCGGATCGGCGGCCTGCACTTCGCGCAGATCGCCGATCTGGGTTTCGACGGCGGTCTGCACTTCGCGCCGCAACGCGAGGCAGGCTTCGCGATCTTCGTGGCGCCCGACGAAGCGCTGCGTATCGATCGGCGGGCCGAACAGGAAGTACTGCCGCTCGAGGCGCGGCAGACCCACGGGACCCGCGCCGCGCGTCAGCGGTGGCAGGAGTTCGCCGTTCCGGAACCAGGCCTGCGTCGTCACGCCGAGCAGGCGCAGCAGATCGCCCACCGGCGAGCGCAGGATGTCCGCCGCGTCGGCGACGATCTCGAACATGTCCTCCACACCGACCGACGCGAATGGGACGATCGGAACGCCGTACTCGATCGCGAGTCGCGCGAAGCCGATGCGCTCCTTCCAGAGCAACTGGTATTTCTCGTTCTTGCGCTTCATGACCTCGCGGCCGCCGCCGGGAAATACCAGCACCGCTTCGCCGCGTTCGAAGAGCTGCGCGCAGTTCTCACGAGTGCCGCGCACGCCACCGAAGCGGTGCAGCAGGTCGCGCCAGATCGGCAGGTCGAAGTGGACGTGATCGCCGAGGCCGCGCACCAGGCGACCGGTCTTCTCGTAGAGTTCGAGCCCGAGCAGCGGAATGTCGAGGACCCCGTAGACCGTGTGGTTGCCCGTGAGCAGGACGGCTCCCTCTCGCGGTACGTGCTCGATGCCGATCGCGACGGGGCTCAGCAGCCGCCGCAGCGGGCTCGCGATCCGCAGCACTTCATCCATCGGAAGCGGCTCGAAGTCGATCGCTTCCGCGCGGGTCTCGGGCATCGGGCGCTACGGTAGCCGCGTCCCGATCTACGGCACGGGTTCGAATCTCCGTCCTCGCGAGTTGAGATTCAGGCGCAGCCGTCTAGCTTGCCCTGCGTGGCGCAACCGAAAGCGGTGATCTTCGACCTGGGCGGCGTCGTGATGGGTTCCCCCCTGCACGCGATCGCGGCCTACGAGCGCGCCGTTGCGATTCCGTCCGGCTTCGTGAATCGCCACGTCGTCGCGACGGGCGCACCGGGCGCCTGGTCGCGGCTCGAGCGCGGCGAAGTTTCGCTCGACGCGTTCTATCCGCTCTTCGACGCGGAGTGCGAGGCCGCGGGCTACACGGTTTCTGCCCGCGCGATGATGGAACGGATCGCGGTCGAAGCACAGCCGCGCCCGCGCATGCTGGCCGCGATCCGCAGCATCCGTGCGCGCGGCCTGCGCACCGCGGCGCTCACCAACAACTGGATCGCCGACGGAACCCGGGAACGCGACTGGCTCGGCGACGTCTTCGAAGTCGTGGTCGAGTCGGCACTCGAGGGGATCCGCAAGCCCGACCCGCGCATCTACCAGATCGCACTGAAACGCCTCGGTGTCGCCGCGACCGAGACCGTTTTCCTGGACGACATCGGCCGCAACCTGAAGCCCGCGCGCGCGCTGGGCATGATCACGATCAAGGTCGAAAGCGAGGGGCAGGCACTCGGAGATCTGTCGCAGGCGCTCGGCTTCGCACTCGACGACGCGTAGCAGCGCGGGCGGTCGCCCTCCGCTCTCCGATCGGTCCGCCCCGGTGTGGCGCGCAGCTCATGACGGACTGTGCGAATCCCGAGTCATTTCCCTATCTTCGGCCCGCTTCCTGAACCGGGGACGAGAATGTCGGGTCTACACGTGGCAATCGCCGGCGCGACCGGCGCGGTGGGTGCGGAATTTCTGCGCCTCCTCGAGAAGCGCAGCTATCCGATCGCGAAGCTCTCGCTGCTCGCGAGCAAGCGGAGCGTCGGCAAGACGCTCCGCTTCCGGGGCGAAAAGATTGCGGTCGAGGAACTGACCCTCGACGCCTTCGCGGGCGTCGAACACGCCTTCTTCAGCGCGGGCGCCAGCCAGAGCAAGGTCTTCGCCCCCGCGGCAACCGCAGCGGGCGCGGTCGTGATCGACAACTCCAGCGCCTTCCGCTACGTGGACGGCATCCCGCTGGTGATCCCGGAGATCAATCCCGACGACGCCTTCACGCACAAGGGCGTCATCGCGAACCCGAACTGCACGACGATCGTCGCGCTGATGGCGGCCGGTCCGCTGCACCGCGCCTTCGGGCTTCGACGCGCAGTGATGTCGAGCTACCAGGCGATCAGCGGTGCGGGTGCGCAGGCGATGGCCGAACTCGAACGCCAGGTCCACGACTGGGCCGCCGGGCGCCCGCTCCAGGTGAAGCAGCAGCCGAAACAGATCGCCTTCAACGTGATTCCGCGCATCGACGCCGTGCAGGACAACTTCTACACCAAGGAAGAGATGAAGTTCCTGTGGGAGGGCAAGAAGATCCTCCACCACCCTGCCCTGCTCGCCACCGCCACCTGCGTGCGCGTGCCGGTGTTCCGCTCGCACGCCGTGTCGCTGAACCTCGAGTTCGAGAAGCCGGTGACGCGGCAAACCGCGCTCGACGTGCTGAACAAGGCCGCCGGGCTTCAAGTGCATGGTCGGCGACCAACTCGCAAAGGGCGCCGCGCTCAACGCCGTACAGATCGGCGAGCTGCTCCTGCGCGGGAAGTGACGCCCCCCAGCGCGCCTAGCTTCGCTCGGAAGCGGATGCGTGGGGCGCGGGGGCGTGACGTTCGTCCAGAACGTCCTCGGCGGACAGGCGTCGCAGCTTCGCGTCGGTGATTCGAGGCCGCCTGCCGGCCTGATGACCGGAGGGCTTCGCGGGTTCTGGCCGAACGCCCCGCCCCCGCTACTTGCAGTTCGTTCCGGAATTTCCGCTCATCAATAGACGGAAAGCCGAGCGCGGGCGGGGGACTCGGCCGAAACAATCCGCAGGCGGCCACCCAACCCGCGCTGCGAAGCCGCCGATCTCCGTCCGCCGAGGACGTTTCGGACGAGTCCACCGCCCGCGCGCCTCGCAGCAACGACCCAGAGCAGGTGCAGCGCAGCGGGTGTGGGCAGCGGCACGAGGGTCAGGCCGAGTCCGGGATCCGGTACTCGGTGAGGGGGTGCGACTCGACGCGCTCGGTGTCGAGAAAGGCCCGCACGCTCGCGATCATACGGGCGAGGTTCTCACGCATCTTATGCGGATCGCCGCCGGCCTTGTACCAGAGCATCGGATTGGTGACGGCCTCGACCGGGAAGCCCTCCTCGACGATCCCGCGCCAGGGCGGCGCATCCGGCGGCAGCGCCCGCACCACGACGTTGCGGACGTAGAGGGAGGTGCACTGGATCTCGAGCGCGAGCGGCGAATGCTTGTCGTGCCAGATCGCGATCCACTCGTCGAACGACAGGCGCTCGGGCTTCTCGAGCAGCGCGAGCAGCGTGGTGCCCGGCGTGCGTTCGCCCGGTGCGCCGACGTGCGTGGTGTTGGGCAGGACGACCGACTCC
>JAGSPS010000007.1 GCA_018262315.1 Deltaproteobacteria bacterium
TCCCGCAGCGGCGCGTCGCCGTAGTTGAAGTAGTGGGCGGACTCGAAGCGCACGCAGTAGCGCTTGTGCGGATGTCCCTCCGGATCGAACTCCAGCTCGAACGGATCCTCCACCGCCCACAGCGGCACGCCCGAGAAGAGCGAGATCTTGTAGTTCCCCGCGTAGGATCCGACATTGCCGCCGAGGAAGCCGATGTTGCGGGTGAGGGCCGCCACCAGGAAGACGGTGCGGTCCTTCAGGTCGTTGTTGAAGAACTGGTTCGGGCCCATGCCGAGCGCGAAGAGCACGTGTTCCGGGTTCTTCGCGATGTCGCGCGCCAGCGACACGATCGCCTTCTCGGGCGCCCAGGTGATGCTCGACGTCGTGGCCGGGTCGAAGTTCTCGAGCAGGTACTGGCGGACCAGTTCGAAGACCGGGCGCACTTCCACCACTTCGCCCGACGCGAGCGTCACCTGGAACGTGCCGTCGAGCGCCGGATCGACACCGCGGGTGTCGAAGCGTTCCCCGACCTCGTCTCGCGTCACGACAGCCGGCGCCTTCGCCTTGCGGTCCCAGACGACGAAGTCGCCCCACTCCGTGCGCAGCGCCCCCGAAACGAATTGCTTGCCCTGCTCCGTCGGCGGCGGCGGCTTCTGACCCGACGCGAGCAGTTCGATCTCTGTGAGCGGAGCCGGCACGGCGTCGGCCCGCAGGTCGCGGGCCGTGAGCGGCGCGAGTGTGTCCATCCGGACCAGCAGCGGCAGATCCGTGTTGCGCCGTACGAAGTCGCGGTCGAAGAGCTTCTCCTTGACGATCACGTGGGCGAGCCCGAGTGCGAGCGCCGGCGTCGTGCCGGGCCGCACCACGATCACCTCGTCACCCTTGCTGGACGTCGCGCTGTACTCGGCCGCGACGACGACGATTTTGGTGCCGCGCTGGCGCGCCTCGGTCAGCCAGTGGGCGTCCGGCATCTTGGTCGTGATCCAGTTCATGCCCCAGACGATGAGCAGCTTCGAGCGTTCGGCGGAGAAGAGGTCGAACTCCACCGTCTGCTCGCCGGTCACCATCGGATGGCCGGGCGGTAGATCGGTGTGCCACGAGTAGGAATCCCAGTTGGTACCGCCCTTCGCCTGCTCCGGCGGCACGTTGCGAATCTTCGCATCGAGCAGGCCCAGCGTGTTGGCGAAGCGCGCGAGTCCGTAGATTCGCAGGGGACCCAGGAACGGCATGCCGCCGCGGTGCTTGAGAGTCCGTGTCCCGGCTCCCTCCATCACCTCGATCATCGCGGGGTCGTAGCCCTGCGCGCGCAGCAACTCGCGCCCCTTCTCGCCCGAGTAGGTCTGCGCGATGTTCACGAGCGCGCGTGCGTGCAAGTCGAACGCCTTCTCGAAGGGCACGCTGTCCCAGGCGTCGTCGCCGCGCCGGAAGAGCTTCACGGGCGGGCGGCCGTCTGCTCCGCGCGGAAAGCCCTGCTCCACCCACTGGCGGAAGCCGCGGCGCACGCGCGCGCCCTTCACGCGGCGGTCGCCGTAGATCCTCCTGCCGAGAGCGATGCCCTTCTGGCAGCCGCGGGGATCCCAGCGCGCGGAGGCCGTGTTGCCGTCGAGATCCTTCGCCTTGCCGTAGCCGTAACTCGGCTCGACACGAACGATGACACCGTTCTTGGTATAGGCGCGCAACAGGCAGTTGTGGGTGTCGTTCGGCGCACAGAGGAAGTGAAACGAGCCGTCCGTCGCGTAGACGTCGCGGTACTGCTGCTCCCAGTCGCGATTCGGGTATGCCGCGAGGGGGTTCGCGACGGCCACCGGCGCGACGAAGTCGTAGGCAGCGAACAGATCCCCCGGCAGCGCGACCGTGCCGAGCCCGGCCGCTCCCGCCAGTCGAAGGAAATCCCGACGAGAGACACGCCCATCCCGGCTCATTCGTTCCTCCGGAGCTGGTGCGCCCTACGAGGCGCACGGTTCCCGATTCGACACCCCGCCTCTCGTCACCACTCGGTCGCGGCAACCCGCACCGGGATGTCGTCCCCATGATGTCACGCGAATCTTTGCAACCACTGAAAACGCGCACCATGACAGACGTCATACCCATGACAGAGTTCTTTTGAATCGACGGACGCTCGCGAGCCATGCCGCGGCACGCTGTCGCCTCGGGCTCGAGCATGCGTTGCTGCACGGGCAGGTGGCCCGGCGCAGTCCCACTCGGTCGTCCTTCAAACTCCGTTCGTCGGAGGGCGATCTCGATCGCGTCTCTCGCCGCGAATTCTCCTTCGATATGACGCTGATCATATCTTCATATCTGAATCCTCATTCATCCTGCCCGCGCATCGACCGGGAGGAGACGGGCCATGGCAAGCCAGCTCGAGGGGGCAGCATCCCAGACCCGCGCCGCGCGCCAGAAGATGTGGACGCGTGAGCGGCTGATCGAAGCCGCACGCCGGGTGATCGCGCGCCAGGGAATCGACGCCACCACGATCGCCGACATCACGAGCGCAGCCGACGTCGGCATCGGCTCCTTCTACAACCACTTCAAGTCGAAGGAAGACCTGGTCGGGACGCTGGTGGGGCAAGCGATCGAGCTGCACGGCGCCTCGCTCGATCGCCTGGTCGCTTCGGTGTCGGATCCCGCCGAGGTCTTCGCGATCTGCATCCGGCACACGATACGGATGGCGGATCACGATCCGGTGTGGGCCTGGTTCACGGTGCGCGCGGGTCTCTACGTCCGCGAACTCGAGTCGGCGCTCGGCGAGCGCGTGATGCGCGACCTGTTGCGCGGAATCGAGAGCGGCCGCTTCACGCCACGCGACATGCCTTCGGCGCTGATCGTGATCGGCGGCGCCATGGTCGCCGCGATGCAGGGAAGGCTGCTCGGCGTGCTGGGCGCGCCGGCCGATCATCTGATTGCCGAGCATCTGCTGCGGATGCTCGGGGTTCCGGCCGATGAAGCCCAGCGCATTGCGAGTCTTCCGCTCGGCGAAGCAGTGGCAGAAGACGCGCAGCCGAGCGCGCGGGGAGGCGCGCGATGAGTCCCGTCGCCGATGCGAGCCGCGCGCCTGGCCGGCAGGTCGCGATGGTCTTCGACCTCAACAAGTGCATGGGCTGCCAGAGCTGCGCAGTGGCGTGCAAGATGCTCTGGACGCGGGAGCCCGGCGAAGAACAGCAATGGTGGTGCACCGTCAACACACAACCGGGTCGCGGCGCGCCGCGCGACTGGGAAACGATGGGCGGGGGCTACCGCGACGGCCGCCTCGTGCTCGGCCGCGAGCCCACGCGCGAGGAGATCGGCGGCGGCTGGAGCTTCAACCAGCAGGACGTCTTCTTCGGTGGGCACGGCCGGGCGGTGCATCTCGAGCCGCGCGCGAACGGACGGGCGCCCGCGTGGGGGCCCAACTGGGACGAGGACCAGGGCGCCGGCGAGTACCCGAACTCCTATTTCTTCTACCTACCGCGCCTGTGCAATCACTGCACGAAGCCGGCCTGCGTCGAGGCCTGCCCGAACGCCGCGATGAGCAAGCGCCGCGAGGACGGGATCGTGGTGCGCGACGAAGAGGCCTGCCGCGGCGCACGCGCCTGCATCAAGGCCTGTCCGTACAAGAAGATCTATTTCAACCACGTCCGGAACGTGTCGCAGCACTGCATCGGCTGCTGGCCGCGGCTCGAGCGCGGCGTGGCGCCGGCCTGCGTGCGCAACTGCCCCGGCCGTCTCGCCTTCGTGGGATTCCTCGACGACACCACGGGGCCGATCCACCGGCTGGTCCACGAATGGCAGGTGGCGCTGCCGCTGCATCCGGAGTTCGGCACGGAGCCGAACGTCTTCTACGTGCCGCCGTTGTCGCCGCATCCGCTGCGCGCCGACCGCTCGATCGACGAGAGCCGGTCCCGCATCCCGCCCGCGTATCTCGAGTCGCTCTTCGGGTCGCGCGTACACGGCGTGCTCGATCGCCTGCGCCGCGAACTCGAGAGCGTGCGCGCAGGTGGGCGCTCGGAGCTACTCGACACGCTGATCGCGTACGAGTTCCGCTCGCTGCTCGGGCCCTTCACGCGCGAGCCGGCGCAGATCGGCGCGACTGAATCGGGCGCGAGCGAATCGACCACGGAGGCGCGATGACGGCGGCAAACGACGCTCGAACGACCGAGGATCGCTACCGGCAGCGCCAGGAATTCGACCGCGCCACGTTCGGCACCCACTGCGTCAACTGCTTCCCGAACGACTGTCCCGTCTATGTGTTCGCGAAGGACGGCAAGGTGGTGTTCGAAGAGGCGGCCGCGGTGCTCGGGACCATCGAGCCGGGCGTACCGGACATGAATCCGATGATCTGCCAGAAGGGTCTCGCGTGGAGCCGGCAGATGGATTCACCCGACCGCATCCTGCACCCGCTGCGCCGCGCGGGCGAGCGGGGCGAGGGTCGCTGGGAACGCATCTCGTGGGACGAGGCGCTCGCGGAGACCGCCGACGCCATCCTCGATGCGATCGCGGAGATCGGTCCCGAGGCGGTGGTGCTCGAGGCCACGCCCGAAATCGCGGCGACGATCCCAGCGGCGCGCTTCATGGCCGCGCTCGGCGGCACGGTCCTCGACGTCGACGCCACGATCAACGACTTCTGGGCCGGCCAGCAGGCGGTGTTCGGCAAGTTCACGTTCGCCAGCTCGATCGACGACTTCTTCCACTCCGACGTGTTGCTGATCTGGCACTCGAATCCCGCCTACACGATGATCCCCGCCTTCCACTACATGGTGGAGGCGCGCTACAGGGGCGCGACGGTCGCGCTGATCTCTCCCGACGTCAGCCCCTCTCATTCTCACGTCGACTACCACGTCCCGGTGCGGCACGGCACCGACGGCGCGCTCGCACTCGCGTTCTGCCAGGTGGTGCTCGCCGAGGGGCTCGCCGACCTGCGCTTCGCGAGCGAGCAGACCGACCTTTCGCTGCTCGTCCGCACCGACACCGGCGAGTACCTGCGCGAATCGCAGCTGCGCGCGGACGGCCGCGCCGATCGCTTCTACCAGTGGCATCCCGAAAAGGGCCTGGTGCCGGCCGATCCTGCCAGCCTGCGGCTCGACTTCGAGCCGCTGCTCGCCGGCAGCCTCGACGTGCGACTCGCCGCGGGCGGCCACGTCGTCGTCGAGCCGCTGCTCGCGCGGGTTCGGCGCGAACTCGACGCGCACTACACGCCCGAGTTAGCCGCGCGCGTGTGCGAGGCGCATCCCGACACGATCCGCATGCTCGCGCGCAAGGTCGCGCGCGGTCGCACCCACATCATCCTCGGCGCCGGCGTCGCAAAGTACTTCCACGGCGACCTGATGACCCGCGCCATGCTGCTGCTGCTCGGCCTCACGGGAAACTGGGGAAAGAAGGGCACGGGAGTCGGCGGCTGGTGCTCTTCGCTGTTCGACGGACACGGCCTCGCGCTGGCCAAAACGAAAGCGGGGCGCGCCGGGGCGCGCGAGATCTACGACGGCTTCCGGGCGATGGTCGGGGGCCTGCGCGCGCAGGATCCGACGCTGACCAGCGAGCTCGGCGACCGTGCGCTCTGGCGTCTGGTCGGCCCCGCGCGCGGGATGATGCCGCCCGCCTTCTTCTGGTACTGGCACGCGGGCTTCAAGGAGCGCTGGAACCGGCCGGAGTGGAACGACCCGGCGATGACTCGCTCATTCGACGAGTACTGGAAGGAGGCACTCGAGTCCGGCGCCTGGAATCAGTCGGCGAGCCCGCCTCCCGACCGACCGCCGCGGGTGTTGCTCGAGATCGGCGGCAACACACTGCGTCGCACGCGCGGCGGACAGGGTGTGTTGCTCGAGCGGCTGTGGCCGCAGCTCTCGAAGATCGTGGCGATGGACTACCGCATGTCGGAGACGGCACTCCACGCCGACATCGTGCTGCCGGCGACCCAGCACCACGAGAAGGTCGCGCTCAACATGCCGACGCCGTGGACCATGCTGCTCACGATGTCGGACGCGGCCGTGCCGCCCGCCGGCGAGGCGCGCGGCGAGTGGGAGGTGCTGGCGGAGCTGTGCAAGAAGCTGGCTGAGCGTGCGAAGGCGCGCGGGGTGGAAGACTACAGCGACCGTCTTGGAGCTGCGTTCCGACTCGACGACCTCTGGAGCCGCTTCACACTGGACGGCGTCTTCGCCGACGACGAATCCGCCGTCGCCGAGATGGTGGCCGATGCGGTGGAGGTCGGAAATCTGCCGGCGGGAACGACGCTCGAAACCTTCCGCCAGCAGGGCTACACGCGCTACGCGAAGTGGGGATTTCTCGCCCTCGCCACGGCCCAGGCCTCGCCGTTCCCAGAGGGCGAAACGCACGCGCCGCTGCGCGATCATGTCGAACTCGGTCATCCCTACCCGACGCTCACGCGCCGCGCGCAGTTCCTGATCGACCACCCCTGGTTCCGCGAAGGCGGGGAAGACCTGCCCGCCCACAAGGAAGCGCCGCCGATGGGCGGCGATCATCCGTTCCTGCTGTCGGGCGGGCACGCGCGCTGGAGCGTGCATGCGATGAACACGACCAACCCGGTCCTGCTGGAGACGCATCGGGGCAAGCCCTTCCTGCTGATCAACGATCGCGACGCTGCGGCACGCGGCATTCGCGACGACGCGCCTGTCCGCGTCTGGAATGACGTCGGCGAGTTCGTCGTGCCCGCGCGCACCAGTCCCGCGCAGCGGCCGGGCGCGCTCACCGTCTACAACGGCTTCGAGGGCTTCATGTTCCCGGGCGGGCGCGGTCACAACGAGGTCGAACCCGGCCTCGTCAAGTGGCTCCACCTGGTCGGCAACTACGGACATCTCTCCTACACGCCCATGGAATGGCAGCCCGTTCCATTCGATCGCTGCATCCCCGTCGACGTCGCGCCCATTCAGGAGGAATCATGATGAGTCTGCCCATCAGCATGCCCTGGTCTTCGCCGGTGTTTCCGAAGCCGCCCCACGCGTGGAAGGGCGTGCAGGTCGTGGTCTTCCCGTTCGTGCCGCGCCCCGACGTGCTGCGCCGCATCCTGCCGCCCGGCATCGAGGCCGTGGACGGACCCGGCATGATCACGCTGCTCAGCTACCCGCAGACCGAGATCATCCACCCGTTCAAGGAATGCGTGGTGATGGTGCCGGTGCGCGTGGGCAAGACGCTCGGGAACTATGTGCCGCACATCTACGTCACCACCGACGAGGCGCTGATCCCCGGTCGCGAGATCGCGGGCTTCCCGAAGCTGATCGCCGACGTGCGCTGGGAGCGGGACGGCAACCACTTCCAGGGTTCGGCGACGCGCTGGGGCAAGAAGATTCTCAGCCTCGAAGGAACCGTGGACGCGCCGCTGCCGGCCGAGATGGCCGCGGCGCAGGGCGACGCCGCCCGCAAGCCTGCCATCAACTACAAGCTGATCCCCGGACCCGCGGGCGAGATCGAGATCGAGGAGATCACCGCGGTCGACATCGACGTGCAGACGCGCAGCGCGGAGATCGGGCGCGGACGCGTCCACTGCGAGGCGTCGGCCGACGACCCGGTGGCGGAACTCGTGCCCGACAGCGAAGGCCCGATGATCGTGCTGCTCTCGGACAACACGATCCCGGCCGGCCGCGTGCTCGAGCGCATCGAGCGCAAGGAGCGCGCAGCGTGAGCGCGCTCAGCGACGAACAGCGGGAAGTCCAGCAATGGGCGCGGGATTTCGCCCAGCGCGAGATCCGGCCGCGCGCGCTGCTGCTCGACAAGAATCCGGAGAGCCCCGAGCGGGAGGTACTGCTGCGCGCGGCGGCGCGCGCCGGCCTGCTCGGCTCGAGCCTTCCCGATTTCCTGGGAGGCGCGGGACACGATCCGGTGACGGGCGCCCTGGTGACGGAGGAACTCGCGGCCGAGTGCTCCGGCTGCGCGGTGCTCTTCGGCGCCAGCATGCTCGGCATGCTGCCGATCCTGCTCTCCGGGAACCTGGGGGCGATCGAGCGCTTCGTGCGGCCGATCGCGCAGTCCTGGGATTCCGATCATCCGCAACTCGCGGCGCTCGCCGCGACCGAGCCGGACGCGGGATCGGACTTCATCATGGGCCATCCGCAGGGCCGGCTGCGCACGCGCGTCGAAAAGAAGGACGGCGGCTACCGGATCAACGGCCGCAAGATCTTCATCTCGAACGGCTCGCTGGCGAGCCTGGTCACCGTCTTCGCCTCGCACGACCCGACCGGCCCGATCCGCGAGAGTGTCTCCTGCTTCGCGGTCCCGGCCGACACCAAAGGCTTCGCAGTCGGCCAGGTCTTCGAGAAGATGGGCCAGCGCGCGGCGCCCGCCGCGGAGCTGATCTTCGACGACGTCTGGGTGCCCGAAGAGAACCGCCTCGGCAACGAAGGCGGCGGCTTCGCACTGAACCGCCTGATCATGTCGGTCACGCGGACGCCGATCGCGGCGATCGCACTGGGCATCGCGCGTTCGGCCTACGAGAAGGCACTCGCCTACGCGGAGTCGCGCAAGCAGGGCGGCGGGCCGATCGTCCACCACCAGGCGATGGAGATCATGCTGGCCGACATGGCGATCCGCGTCGAAGCTGCGCGCGGTCTGGTGTGGAGCGCTGCCAGTTCGCTCGCGGCCGGCAAGCCGTCGCTCAAGCTCTCGTCGATGGCGAAGACCTTCGCCTCGGACGCAGCCGTCGCCAACGCGCTCGACGCCATCCAGATCCTCGGCGGTTACGGCTACATGCAGGAGTACGGCGTCGAGAAACTGCTGCGCGACGCCAAGCTCACCCAGATCTACGAGGGCACCAACCAGATCAACCGTTTCGAGATCATGGAAGCGGTCGCGGCCGAGCGCGCGTCGTGAGCGCCACGCCGCGGCCGGCAAGAGCAATCGCGGCGCCGCTCTCGCCCGCCCTCGAGTTCGCGAGCGAAGCGCTGTCGCGAATCGGCGAGCAGGTGATCTTCCTGCGCGTCGGCGACGTCGTCGTCGTCACATTCGGCGTCCTGGCCGGGATCGGCACGCTGCTCGCGTTCAGTTGGATGTCGGTGTTGTGGGTGGGGCAAGGACTCACGTCGCGACACCTGCTCGGGATCGGGGCCGGAGGCGGCGTTCTGACGCTGGTCGGCTCGTGGTTCGCGGCGCTGCTGCTCGATCATCGCCTGCTCCTCGCGCGGCCGCTCGAGGCGCTGCGGCGTCCGGCCTTCGTCTCCTGGGGCGGCATCGCCGGCGCGCTGCTCGCAATCGCGATCGGCGCCGCGTGGTCGCACTTCGACCTGCTGCTGCTGCTCGACGGCTTTGCGCGCGGCGCGCCGCTCGGCCACGCCATCGGACGCATCGGCTGCCTGACCTACGGCTGCTGCTTCGGACGCGAGACCCGCGGGCGCCTCGCCATCACCTACACGCATCCGCAGTCCAAGGCGGTGCGGGTGGGACTCCTGCTTGGCGTCCGGCTCCACCCGGCGCCGCTCTACGAGGCGATCCTGGATCTCGCCCTCTTCTCGACACTGAACGCCGTTGCGATGCTCGGCGCACCGCAGGGGCTGCCCACGGCGCTCTGTCTGATCGGCTATGGACTCGGCCGCTTCGGGATCGAGTTCTCGCGCGACAATCGCGGACGCATGCTGATGCGCGGTCTCGCGCTGAATCAGCTCATCTCGCTCGCGCTGGTGGCGGCGGGCGCGATCGCGCTGCTGCCGGTCTTCGCGCTCGCGCCGGCGACGCCGCCGATCGCGTGGGCGGCCGTGCGCGAAGCCACCGCGCCGCTGTCGGTCGCGGTGCTCGCCGCCTCCGTGCTGATCGGCGCCGGCTTCGCGTTGCAGCGCGGGCGCGTCGGATCCTGGTAGCCCGCGCGCGAGCCCATCGATCCCGCGCGGCCCGCGCGCCGCGACCGGAGCAGGAGGAAGAGGGATGAGCGATCGCAGCATGCGGGCGGCCCGCTTCCACGGCGGGGCCACGGGCCTGCGCCTCGACGAGGTGCCGTGGCCCGTGCCCGGACCCGACGACGTGGTCGTGCGCGTGGCGGCCTGCGGGATCTGCGGCTCGGATGTGCACTTCCTCGAAGGCATGCCGGTGCCCGCCCCGCTCCCGGTCACGCTCGGGCACGAGCCGGCCGGCGTGGTGGAGGCGGTGGGCTCGAAGGTACAGGGTTGGAAATCCGGCGATCGCGTCGCAATCCATCTCGGTGTCGGATGCGGCGCGTGTCCGACCTGTCGCGGCGGGAACCCCAGCGCATGTCGCGCGCTGCGCTCGCCCGGACTCCACATCGACGGCGCCTTCGCCGAAGCGATCCGCGTACCGGCCACCTGCCTGGTTCGGGTTCCCGACCGCGTCTCGCTGGCGGCGGCAGCCGTGGCCACCGACTGCGTCACGAGCCCCTATCACGCGCTCGCGTGCCGCGGCCGGCTGGCGGCCGGCGAGCGCGTGGCGGTGATCGGCGTGGGCGGACTCGGTGCGATGGCGGTGCGGCTCGCGAAAATACTGGGCGCGAGCCAGGTGATCGCGGTGGACCTGTCGCCGGTGGCGCTCGAACGCGCCGCGAAGCTCGGCGCGGACGCGTGCATCCGAATCGATCCCGGCGAAGACCCGTCGCCCCAGATCCAGCTCCAGACGCAGGGCGGGGCCGACCTCGTACTCGAGTGCGTCGGACGTCCCGCGACGGTGTCGGCCGGCGTGCGGGCGCTGCGCCCGGGCGGGCGCCTCGTCGTGGTGGGTGTGGGGATGCAGCCGCCGCAGATCGACCTGCCACAGGCGCTCTTCTGTGTCGGCGAGCTGAGCGTACTGGGAAGCTTCGCGTCCCACATCGGGGACCTCGCCGAGGTGCTGCGTCTCGCGGCGGAAGGACAGCTCGACATCGATGCGTCGATCACGCATCGACTCCCGCTCGAGCGCGTCGCGGAGGGCCTCGAGATGCTCCGCACGAAGTCCGGCGACCCGCAGCGCATCGTGGTCGAGATGGAGACGTAGGCGAGCGCCCCTCGCGCGCCGCGAGCGCGTCCTCAGTCCGGCGTGGGACCGCCAGGTCCGCGCTGGCTTTCGCCGGAGTCCGCCAGTGCCCCGGCGACGATCCGGTCCGAAATCGCGTGGGCGAGGCGCTTCGGCAGCAATCGCGAGAGCAGATACGCGAAGTTCGCGCGGCGGCCCGGGATCACCAGGAAGTTCCGGCCCAGGATGCCGGCGAGGATCGCCTGGCAGGCTTCGTCCAGCCCGAGGGAACCCGCGAAGCGCGTGAGTCGCTCGGTCGGCGCCGGCCGCACGGTGCGCGACCACGCCACCAGCGGTGTCGCCACCTCGGGTGGACACACGACTGCGACGTCGATGCCGCGCGGAGCGAGTTCGCTGCGCAGCGCCTCGGCGAAAGCGAACACGCCGGCCTTCGAGGAACCGTACGCGGTGTAGCCGTAGCCGGGCGCGACCGCCGCCATCGAGGCCACGAACACCAGCTTGCTCCCCGGCCGGAGCAGCGGAAGCGCCGCGGCCGCGACGTTGCGGCTGCCAAAGAGATTCACGCGCACCACCCGCTCGAAGTCTTCCTGCGAGAGGTCGGCGAACGCCCGCGGACAAGAAATGCCAGCGCTGTTGAAGACGAGGTCGGGCGGACCGATTTCTTCGGCCGCCCGGCGGAAGGCCTCCGCGACGGCCGCGGCGTCGGCGACGTCGGCGAGGTAGCCACGCACGCGGCGTTCGCTGCGAATGCGCGCGGCCTCGACGCGGTGCAGCACGTCGTCAGCGAGCCGCAGGTCGAAGAGCGCCACGTGCGCGCCGCGCGCCGCCAGCATTTCGGCCAGCCGGAGTCCGATCCCGCTCCCGCCTCCGGTCACGTAGATCCGTCGATCGTCCACTTCCATGGCCCACCCTCGGCGCGAGAATCCGCCAGCGCCCGCACTCACGCCACCGCCAGGAATCGATGGAAGCCCTGACCGGGCATCAGGCTGCGCGAGCTCGCCTGCTGAAAGCCAGCCTCGCGGAGCTGCTCGACGAGCTCGTCGGGATCTGGCAGCCGCCCGCAGCCTTCGGTGATGGTGCCCCACAGGCTCAGGATCTCGTTCATCGGGCCGCCGCCCCTGCACACCGTCGTGAGTAGGATGCGCCCGCCCGGCCGAAGCCAGCCGCGCAGCCGCGCGAGCAACGCCACGCGCTCGGCGACCGGGAAGTAGTAGATGTTCTGATGCAGCGTGAGCAGGTCGAAGTCGGACGTGGGTTCGCGGTCGCGCACGTCGCCCGCCTCGACCACGCTGCGCGCCGCCAGCCCCCACGCGCGCAGGTTCTCGCGCGCCTGCTCGGCGACCTCGGGTTGCAGCTCGAAGCACAGCGCAGAGAGCTCGGGGTTGCGTTCGGCCGCGTACTTCACGTGTATGCCCGAGCCGCAGCCGACTTCGAGCAGCCGCAGGGGTCCGCGCTCCGGCACGGCTTCGTCGATCGCCTCGCGCACGATCGGCTCGGCGATCCGCGACGAGCGCGCGACCAGCGCGCCATCCTGGTCCGCGAGCGTGAAGTGCCGTCCGCTGCGCAGCCGCGACGGCGTCTCCAGCAACAGGGGTCGATGCAGATCGACCACCTCTTCGAGAATGGCGAGTACGGCATCGTTCGCCTCGAAGGCGAGAGCGCGCGCGATGCGGCTGCGCAACCGGTAGCCACCCGCATCCACTCCGAGTTCGCGGAGCCGCACGCCCACCGCGAGCCACGCCTCGAGCCCATCGCGTTCGCCGTCGCGAACGCCCAGCTCGGCGGCGATGCGATCGAGTGTCGCCGGACCGGCCGCGAGCAGCCGCAGCAACCCGCACTCGGCGGCCGCCATGATGAAGAACGTCCGATACAACGCCGTGAGCAACCGATTCGCGCCGAGCAGCAGCACGAGCTGGCCGTTTCCCACCCACTCGAACAAGGTCGAGATCCGCATCGCCGTTCCTCCCGCGTTTGGAGGGCGCGCCTCGGCCTCGGACGATAACGAGATCGCGGGAAACCGCTGATCGAAGCTCGGGTATGACACGCGTCATAAGGTCAGCGCGTCGTGCTGACCTATCCAACGGCATCCACCTGGCCCGCGAGCCGATGGCGTTCGCGGCGCGCTGAAGGAGGTCGAACGCAAATGAAGTCCCTGAGTGGAGTCGGGCTCTCCGACGTGAACGCCGTCTACGACGGCCCCGAAGGCGATCTGTGGGAACTGCTGATGGGGCAGCAGATCCACATCGGCGGCTTCCGTTCCTCGATGGATCTCGCCGAGCGCGCGGGCATCGGGGCGGGTATGCGCGGCGTGGACCTGTGCTGCTGCAACGGCGCGGGCATGCGCTTCCTGGTGCGGTTCCGGAACGTCGCCTCGATGACCGGCGTGGATGCGACACCGACGGTTGTCGAGCGCGGCCGGCAGCGCTGCCAACAAGAGGGCCTCGCCGATCGCATCCGCTGGGTGCAGGCCGACGTCTGCGCGAGCGGCCTGCCGGACGCGTCGGCGGATTTCGTCTGGGGCGAGGACGCCTGGTGCTACGTCGGGGACAAGGCAAAGCTCGTCACCGAAGCGGCGCGCATCGTGCGTCCGGGCGGCGTCATCGCGTTCACCGATTGGGTCGAAGGTCCGGCCGGCCTCTCCGACGCCGAAGCCGAGCGCTTCCTGCGCTTCATGAAATTCCCGACCTTGCAGGACATCGGGGGCTACCGCGCGCTGCTCGAGCAGAACGGCTGCGAAGTGGTCGAAGCCTCCGACACCGGCCGCTTCGCTCCGTACGTGGATCTCTACCTTCAGATGGTGGACATGCAGTTGATGGGCGACGCGCTGCGCATCCTCGGCTTCGACATGAAGATGCTCGAAGCGGTCGCGGGCGAGATGGCCTTCCTCCAAACCCTGGCCCATGCGGGCAAGGTGGCACAGGGACGCTTCCTCGCACGGCGGCGCTAGTCCCGTGGCGTGGCTGTACCTGGTCGCCGCCATCCTGCTCGAGGTGTGCGGCACCACCTCGATGAAGCTCTCGCGCAGCTTCACGGTTCCCGCGCCGACCGTGGCGATCTTCGTCTTCTACGGCGCGAGCATCTTCTGCTTGACGCTCGCCGTACAGCGGCTCGAGATCGGCGTGGCCTACGCGATCTGGTCGGCGCTCGGGACGGCGATCGTCGCGACGATCGGGATCGTGTGGTTCGGCGAGTCCGCGACGCTCGCGAAACTCGCCTCGCTGGTGCTCGTCGTCGCCGGCGTGATCGGGCTCCAGCTCTCTTCGGGCACCCCGGTCGCCCCATCCGACGACGCCGCTCGGGCCGCGGCGTCGGACGCCAGCGGCGGCTAGAACCCGTCCTCCCGCCAGCACTCCGGTCGCCTGGCCGCGGGCTCTTCCTCGCGACCCACGGGTTGTGCGACGATCGCCTCGAACCGGTGATCCGGAAGACCTACTACTCGCGCTCTCGCGCGAATGCCCGCGAAAGGACTCGCTCGTGACGAATCTCCAGGACGCCCGCCGCATCGCCGTGCAGGGCCGCAATCGCATGACGCCGAGCGAGGCGCTCGTCGAGACGATGGTCGCGCAGGGCGTGACCGACGTGTTCGGAATCGTCGGCTCGGCCTACATGGACGCGCTCGACCTCTTCCCCGCCGCCGGCATCCGCTTCGTTCCCACCGTGCACGAACAGGGCGCCGCGCACATGGCGGACGGCTATGCGCGCGCCAGCGGCCGACACGGCGTGTGCATCGGACAGAACGGGCCGGGCATCACCAACTTCGTCACCGCGATCGCGGCGGCCTACTGGGCGCACAGCCCCGTGGTCGCGATCACGCCCGAGACGGGCAGCATGACGCTGGGGCTGGGCGGCTTCCAGGAAACCGAGCAGCTCGCGATCTTCTCGAAGATCACGAAGTTCCAGGCGCACCTGAACAACCCGAAGCGGATGGCCGAACTCGCGGCCCGCGCCTTCGACCGCGCCGTGCTCGAGATGGGACCGGTGCAGCTCAACATCCCGCGCGACTACTTCTACGGCGAACTCGAGTGCGAGATCGCCGCGCCGATCCGGATCGAGCGCGGCCCCGGTGGTTCGAGCAGCCTCGACGAGGCGGCCCGGCTGCTCGCCGGTGCGCGCTTCCCGGTGATCCTCTGCGGTGGCGGCGTCGTGATGGGCGACGGCGCGGACGCGGCGGTCGCGCTGGCCGAGGCGCTCGAGGCGCCGGTCGCCACCAGCTATCTGCACAACGACGCCTTCCCGGCCGCGCACCGGCTCTGGTGCGGCCCGCTCGGCTACCACGGCTCGAAGGCCGCGATGCAGTTGATCCACGGCGCCGATGTCGTGCTCGCGCTGGGGTCGCGCCTCGGACCCTTCGGCACGCTGCCACAGTACGACTTCGACTACTGGCCGAAGAGCGCGAAGCTGATCCAGGTGGACGCCGATCCGCGCGTGCTCGGTCTGGTCAAGAAGCCCGCGGTGACGATCTGCGGCGACGCGCGCGAGGCGGCGCTCGCGCTGGTCGCACGCCTCGCGGGGCGCCAACTCGCCTGCGCCGCGAACCGCGACGAACGCATCGCGCGGCTCGGCGAAGCGAGGTCGGCGTGGGAGCGGGAACTCGAAGGCTGGCACGCCGAGAAGGACGCGTGGAGCCTCGAGGTCGCGCGCGGCTCGCAGCAGATGCATCCGCGCCAGATGCTCCGCGAACTCGAGAAGGCGATGCCCGCGCACGCGATGGTGTCGACCGACATCGGCAACATCTGCCAGATCGCCAACAGCTACCTGCGCTTCGAGCGGCCGCGCAGCATGTTCGGCGCGATGATGTTCGGCAACTGCGGCTACGCGTTCCCCACCGTGATCGGCTGCAAGGCCGCGGCCCCGGATCGACCCGCGGTCGCCTATGTCGGCGACGGCGCCTGGGGCATGAGCTTCGGCGAGATCCTGACCTGCGTGCGCGAGCGGATCCCGGTGACGGCGGTGGTCTTCAACAACCAGCAGTGGGGCGCGGAGAAGAAGAACCACGTCGACTTCTACAGCAACCGCTTCCTGGGCGTGAACCTCGACAACCCGAGCTTCGCGGCCGTCGCCCGCGCGATGGGCGCCGAGGGACACACGATCGAGAAGCTCGCGGACGTCGGTCCGGCGCTCCGCGCGTCCTGCGCGGCGCAGAACGAGGGCAAGACGACGATCCTCGAGATGATGGTCACGCAGGAACTCGGCGATCCGTTCCGCCGCGACGCGCTGCAGAAACCGAAGCGTCTGCTCGAGAAGTACAAAGGCTGCCAGTGACACGACTGCCGCCTGGGGGCAGCGCCATCAGATCCAGCGGAGCCACACCCCGAAGAGCAGCAGGCACGCGGCGTCGAATGCGTAGAGGGCGCCCACCGTGCGCGCCTTCTGGCGCAGCGTCGGCATGTCGTGCACCCAGAACGCGACGACGAAGAACGTCAGATACCCGAAGACGAGGATCAGCCACGGCATGCGCAGGTTCCACCACCAGTAATCCCAGGTGAGTGCGCCGACGGCATTGAGCAGGAACTCGATCGCCACGGCGAATGCCGAAGCGGCGACGGCGACGAACCAGCGATTCGGCACGCCGAGGATCCGCAGGGCCGGATCGGCCGGCAGCGTCTTGGCGACGACGATGCCCATGATCGCGAAGTTGAAGCTGATCTCGATGTTGAGGCCGACCAGGATCAGGAAGGCGGTGTCGGCGGGTGCGCCCCAGACGGGCGCGTACTGGGTGAAGTGGAGAACCAGCGCGTTCCAGATCTCGTTGAACATGTCCATGCCGAAGAGCGCCAGGCCGGCGAAGACCACGTTCCAGTTCTTGCGCTCGATCTCGTTGGCGTAGACGTAGAGCACCAGCAGCAGGATCGGGATCACGGTCCACTGGAACTGGCTGCCGTCGCGCAGGATCGAAAGCGCTCGTTGCGCGGAATCGCTGGGCATGGTGTCGTCTCCTCGTGTCGCGGGATGATGCTTCGCCGTGCGTATTGATCAGGACGGCGGGATGCTGGATCCGGCGGCGAGCTGCTCGCGCGCCCGCGCATTGGCCCGCGCGTCGAGCTGCGCGCGGATCCCCGCATGGACCTCGGCCGTGATCGGGAAGCGCTGGAAGATGAACACGGCCGCGAGGTGGCAGACCGCCGGCACGATGCAGTAGAGGAACTTGATCCCGAACACCACCGTCTCGTTCTGATCCTGGTTCGGCACGTAGCCGACCGCCTCGAGCCCCTGCATCCCGACGAAGATCGCGATGCCGATGGCGGCCTTGTCCATGAAGGACCAGATCCCCATGAACACACCTTCGCGCCGGCGACCGGTTTCGAGTTCGTCGGAGTCGATCACATCGGCCGAGATCGAAGCGCCGAGCGTCATCGTGCAGCCGTTCGCAGCGCCGACGATTGCGGCGAGCACGATCCAGAGCTGCCAGGTGCCCTCGTGGTAGTAGAAGGACGTCGCGTACACGGTGGTCGCGAGCAGCATCGCGGTCGACCAGGTCCGGTTCTTTCCGATCC
This sequence comes from Deltaproteobacteria bacterium, assembly GCA_018262315.1. Lineage (GTDB taxonomy): Bacteria > Myxococcota_A > UBA9160 > UBA9160 > PR03 > PR03. The sequence continues at coordinate 17,346 of JAGSPS010000007.1, forward strand.
GGCTGGACATGCGCACCCAGATCGGAATCGAGACGACCGAGCCCGCGAGATACGAGAGCATCACGAACGGCACGACCTCGCGCGCCTTGATCACGTACTTCGCAACGTAGAGCGTGAGCGGAGCGATGAAACTGCCGCCGATCAGCGCGATCAGGTAGGTGAACATCAGCACCACGAAGGCGCGGTTCCGGAATGTCACCCGCAACCCCTCGAAGAAGGGGAAGGAACCCGCGCGCGCGGCTTCGGGCCGCTCGCGAACGCGCGCGAAGGCGGCGAGGATCAGCACGCAGCAAAGGCCGCCGAACACGAACGCCATCTTCGGGTAGCCGGCCTTCGGCCCGCCGGCGGCCTTCGCGAACGCCTCGGGCGCCAGCATTCCCACCGCCGTCCCGAGCAGGTAGAAGCCCTGCCGCAGCCCGAACAGCCGCGTGCGTTCGTGGTAGTGGGTCGTCAGCTCCATCCCGAGCGAGATGTACGGGATCCAGAAGATCGTCCAGAACGTGAAGAGCACCAGGTAGCAGAGCAACAAGTGCGTGAAGAGGCCCGCCGGTGAGAGGCCCGAACGCGGCGACCATGTGACGTAGAAGACGATCCACAGCGGGACGGCGGCCACCAGGAAGTAGGGACGCCGCCGTCCCCAGCGCGATCGCGTGTGATCCGAGATGTGCCCCATCACCGGGTCGGTGACGGCGTCCCACAGGCGCCCGGCCATCAGCACCCAGCTGAGCATGCCGGCCGAGAGTCCCAGCTCGTCGGTGTAGTAGTTCGGGAGATAGACGGCCACGCTGAGCAGCACCATGGCCGTCCCGAAGGCGGGCAGGGAGTAGCTGACGATCTGGCTCGTCGAGAGGCGCGCCTCGTTCATCGCAGAAGCTATCCCCTACTTCGCTGCGCAGCGGACATGACGCCGCGCATACCCGGCGCAGAGATCTGCGAATTTTCCCCATGCGCTACGGCGCCGGCCCGGGCTTCGCTGCGAGGTGTTCCTCCAGGAACGCGATCTGGTCCGCGACCGCCCGCTCGAAGAGCGCGCCCAGATAGATCGCGAAGTGCTGGCAGGGGTACTGCTTCGCGCTCCCGCGCGGCGCGCGCGCGGCGGCGTCGAGTGCAGGGCCCGGCGGCGCGAGTGCGTCCTGGTCCGCGACGCAGACCAGCAGTGGGCTGCGGATCTGCGCGGCCCTTGCCGCGGGGTGGTAGCGCGGCAACTGGAACACGACTCGCGCCGCCACCGTGTTGCGCCAGCGCGTGCTGGGCGGCAGGAGCGCGAGATAGCCCGGCATCGAGTCGGGAGTCGTGAGCGCGGCCAGCGAGCCCGGCGGCCCGACGATCGGAATCTCGAATGGCAGTTGCCCTCGCCTACCCCTCCATGTGTCGAGCAGCCCGGCGACAGCGAGACGCAGCATCTGCCACTTCGGCACCGCCGTAGCGCGCGGATCGCAGAACGGCACCTGCGCGACGATCGCCGCGAGCTGCGCGTCTTCCGCGCCGAGGCTCATCACGTGTCCGCCGCTGAACGACGTGCCCCAGATCGCCACGCGCGCGGCGTCGATCTCCGGCTGCGCGCGCGCCCAGGCGATCGCCGCGCGCCAGTCACCGAGCTGTTTCGCAACGTCGAGGAGCTGCCGCGGATCCCCTTCGCTGGCGCCGAAGTGGCGGTAGTCGAAGACCAGCGCCGCGAAGCCGGCCGCGGCGAAGCGTTCGGCGTAGGCGTCGAGTCGCACCTCGCGCGTTCCGCCGAATCCGTGCGCCATCACCACGCACGCAAACGGCGGCGGCCCGGCCGGCCGGTAGAGCCAGGCTGCGCAACGCGCCCCGCCGCTGTCGAAGGACACGTCGCTCCGAGAAGAAGATTCGCCGCTCATCGCCTGCCGCTCCCCCGTTCGCACGACACCGTGCGCGTTCGATAGGATCGCGCACCCTGACGAAGTCGCCGACTCCGCTCGGCGCAGCGAGAGGATGCCTCCATGCCGAACGCGCCGAAGCTCGAACTCCTGTGCGAATACTACGCGACGCTGAAACCGCCGGTGGTGGTCGGCAACGGTCCCTACGGCATGCGGATGATCTACGACGTGACGGGAGGCGAAGTCACCGGGCCGCGGCTGCGCGGGCGGGTGTTGCCGAGCGGCGCGGACTGGATCCTGATCGGAGCCGACGGCGTGGGGCGACTCGACGTTCGCGCCACCATCGAGACCCACGACGGCGCCAATCTCTACGTCTCCTACACCGGCATCCTGAAGATGACCGACGAGGTGACGCGAGCGGTCGCCGGCGGGCAGCGCACGGAGTACGGGGAGACCTACTTCTACGTAAGCCCGCGCTTCGAGACGGGCGATCCCCGCTACGCCTGGCTGAACGGCCTCTTCGTCGTGAGCCAGGGCCGTGTCGGCCCGAGCCGCGTCGATTATCGGGTCTTCGAGGTCCGTTAACCGATCCAAGGGGGATCACGCCCGTCGGACGCGGATGCGTGGCGCGCGGGGGCGTGGTGTTCGTCCAGAACGTCCTCGGCGGACGGGCGTCGCGGCTTCGCATCGGGCGTCGGTGACCGCCTGCGGATTGTTCTGGCCGAACGCCCCGCCCCCGCTACTTGCCATTCGTTCCGGGACTTCCATTCCTGAAAGAAAGACGGCAAGCCCAGCGCGGGCGGGGGACTCGGCCGAAACAATCCGCAGGCGGTTGCCAGCGCTCGCTGCGAAGCTGCACGTGTTCGTCCGCCGAGGACGTTTCGGACGAGTCCACCGCCCGCGCGCCTCGCAGCAACGATCGAAAGCCGTCAACTGCCCATCCGGGATCAGGCTCCCAGAACGTCACGGCGACTCTCGAAGCGCGGGCGCGGCACCGGCGCTTCGCAGCACAGGTCGGCGAGCACTTCGCCGCCGGTGCCGGAAGGCGAGTTCCCGAAGCAGACCGTCTCGTGGGCGGAGTCGGTCACGTAGAGATCGAGATCGGCCTCGGCGTCGAAGGCGAGCCAGGAAATGGGTTCCAGTTCGATGGTCGCCAGGGGATTCGTGGTGTTGACGAATATCACGGCGTAGGCGTTACCCGGGTTGAATCCCGGGAAGCCGTAGTAGAGCCCATATCCTGAACCTGGAGCCCATCCATCACCCCCCCCAATCCGTTGCGAGAGTGTTGGTGTTGTTGTTCAGAAACGTGGTCACCAGCAAACCGCCCAGCGCGGCGTCATACACCGATGAGAGCTGGTAGTCGAGAGCCAGCTCGGTCATATCACCACCACCCACACCGCCCGTCATGGATTCGGTGAGGAAACCGTGAAGGTTCGATACCGCACGGGCGACGTCATCGTACGCGAATGAGCCCGTGAAGATCGTGTCGTTGGGCTGAGTATCGGGTTCATGGAACGTCAGGACGACGTCATAGGGGATCACGGAGGCCTCTGCGGCCGAAACGCTCTGACGGGAATGCGGGCCACGAGCACCAATCGGCCGTGCGCAACCCGCGTCGACTCGCTCCCCGACCGAACTTTCCATGACCATGGTAGGAACAGGAATCCCGCTTGTGGCGCCTCTGCGTCATCATGCCGCAGGCGAAACCGGACCTGATTCCAACGCCTTCGTCGAGTGCCGGGTACCGAGAAGCGCGAACCGGAGTTCGACGACCTCGGATCCCGAGAACCGAGAGATTTCCTCCCGAAAGCGCCGAGGGTATGACGGCGATCATCACGACCCGGGCCGGGATCTGGACACTGGCGTGACCTTTTCTGCGCGCTCCTTCGGGGGCCTGCGCGCGGGAGCAAAGTCGCTGAGCCGGACGCAACGA
>JAGSPS010000366.1 GCA_018262315.1 Deltaproteobacteria bacterium
GAGCGGAACGCGCTGTTCACTTCGATGCGATGGATCCCGAGCGACGCGAGCGTCACGACGGTCGCAGCGATCGCGATCGCGGCGCGCGGTTGCGCCAGCACGGCGCGCGTGAGTCCGTCGAGCGCCGGGTCGAGCAGCGTGTGGCTGCGCTCGCGCAGCGCCTCGGCCGAGCGCGGCGCCCGCAGCAGCGCGCGGCAGGCCGGGATGAAGCTCAGCTCGAGCACGAGCGTGGAGAGGATCCCGAACGCCGCCATCAAGCCGAAGTCGCGCACGGCGGGGATGCCGAAGGTCGCCAGCGAACCGAATCCCGCCGCGGCGATGCTGCACGCGATCGCCATCACCGGCCCGATGCGGCGGATCGACGCCGCGACCGCCGCGCGGCTCTCGCCCAGTTCGTGATAGCACTCGTAGTAGCGCTTCAGGATCTGCACGGCGTGACCCGCCGCGACCGAGAGCACCAGCACCGCGGTGATCGCCGTCCACGGCGTCAGGTTGAAGCCGAGCGCCGCCGTGATTCCCATCGCCCACACCACCGAGAGCGCCGCGGTGACGAGCGGCAGGATCACCGCCTGCGCGGTGCGGAATGCCTCGTAGTGGACCAGTGCGATCACCGCGAGCGCGAGCGCGACCAGCGGAATGATCCCGCGCGTCGCGCTGTTCAGCGCCGCGAGCGCGGGCGGCTGGCCGCCCACCCAGATCTCCGTCGTCGCGTTGCGCTCCTGCGCGGCGAGCGCTTCGAGCGCGTCGGTGATGGCCTCGGTGTGCGCGTCGTTCGCGAAGTCGGCGAGGATCATTGCGCCGCTCGCGTCGGGCGTGACGATCGTGCCGATGTACATCGGAAACGAGAGGATGCGCTCGCGCAGGATACGCAGCGACGCGGTGTCGCCCGGAACTTCGACGGGCACGAGCCCGTCGACGCGTACCGCCTCGCCGTCCGCTTCCACCGCCTTCGCGTGCGGCGCGGTGAGGGAAAGCACGCTCGACGGCACCACGCCGGGAATCTTCGCGATGCCGTCGGTCAAGCGGCGAATGCGCGCGAGCGTGTCCGGGTTCACCACGTCGCCCGCGCGCACCCCGACCGCGACGATCGCGGTCTGGTGCACGCCGAGCCGCTCGGCGAGCCGGTCGTCGATCTGCGTGTACGGATGCCCCGCCGGCACCTCGTCGGAGAGGCGCACCTCGAGGCGCAGGTGGCGCAGCTCGCGCGCGAGCGCGAGCGATACCAGGAAGACGACCCCCACCACCCAACGCGGATGTCTCGTGACGAGCCGCGCGATCCGATCCACGGGCAGGACATACCGTCTCGCTGAGCTCACTGCCATGCGCGCGCGGCTTCGGCAACTGGCGACTGGCACGCCGCCTGCGATCTCGCAAAGCTCGGGCGATCTCGAGGAGGAGAACGGCATGAGCGACAAGGTCCGCAAGAGCGACGACGAGTGGCGCCAGAAGCTCACGCCCGAGCAGTTCGCCGTCGCCCGGCAGAAGGGCACCGAGCGCGCCTTCGCAGGCGCCTACTGGGATCACCACGAGGCCGGCGTCTATCGCTGCATCTGCTGCAACGCCGCGCTCTTCGCGTCGGACGACAAGTTCGAGTCCGGCAGCGGCTGGCCGAGCTTCACGCGCGCCGTCGCGGAAGGCCGCGTGCGCACCGAGATCGACCGCAGTCACGGCATGGAGCGCACCGAAGTGCTGTGCGCGGCCTGCGACGCCCACCTCGGCCACGTCTTTCCGGACGGCCCGAAGCCGACCGGCCAGCGCTACTGCATCAACTCGGTCGCACTCGGCTTCGAATGCGCGACGGAGAAGAAATGAGCGCGGCAGCGAGCACCGGCTTCGGCAGTCGCGCCGCACTCGTGACCGGCGGCGGCACCGGGATCGGCCTCGCCTGCGCGAAGGCGATCGCCGCGCGCGGCGCGCGCGTGATGCTGGCGGGGCGTCGCGAAGAAGTCGTCGCGAAGGCGGCCGCCGAGATCGGCGCGAACGCCGCCTTCGTGCGCTGCGACGTGGCGATCGACGCTTCCGTCGAAGCCGCGGTCGCCGCGACCGAGTCGCAGCTCGGCCCGCTGCGCCTCGCCGTGAACGCCGCGGGCACCGGCAACATCGGCAGCGTGCTGAACGGCACCGCTTCCGAGTTCCAGGCCATCCTCGATACGAACCTGACCGGCGTCTATCGCAGCCTGCGCGCCGAAGCGCGCGCGATGAAGCGCGCGGGCGGCGGCGCGATCGTCAACATCTCGTCGATCGCCGGCACGCTCACACACCGCTGGATGAGCGCGTATTGCGCGTCGAAGGCGGGCGTCAACATGCTCACACGCTGCGCCGCCGACGACCTCGGCGAGCACGGGATTCGCGTCAACGCCGTGATGCCGGGCCTCGTGCCGACGGAACTCACCGGCGGGATGGTCGGCAACCCGGCCGTGGTGGACGAATACCTGCGGCGGATGCCGATCGCGCGACTCGGCACACCCGAGGACGTCGCGGCACTCGTCGCGTTCCTGCTCGCGGACGAAGCGGGTTGGATCACCGGCCAGGTGATCGGCGCCGACGGCGGCCACACGATCCGCCAGGGTCCCGACCTGGTCCCGGTCTTCGCGCCGCTGCTGCCGGTGGAGCGCTGATGTCGGACCAAGGTCGAATGCTCGCCGTCGCGATGATGCTCTGCATCTCACTACTGGCGGCCGGTTCCGCGGGAGCGGCCGGCCCGGTGGTGGGTTGGGGCGTCGGCGGGCAGGGCCGGACGACGCCCCCGTTGGCAGTGAGCGGGGTCGAAGGCACGGCCACCAGCGTCGATGGCGGCGAGCGACACAGCTGCGCGATCCAGAACATCAGCGCGCGCGTCTTCTGCTGGGGTAGCGACGACTACGGCGAGGCGACTCCGCCCCCCGACGTCGATGGAACCGACGGAACGGCCACGGCGATCTCGCTCGGCCTGTTCCACAGCTGCGCGATCCAGGCGGGTACCGGACGCGTCGTCTGTTGAGGCGCGAGCTTCGATGGAGCGGCGACGCCGCCCGCGGAGGTGAATGGTTCCACCGGAACGGCCAGCGCCATCGGAGCAGGCCGCTTTCACAGTTGCGCGGTCCAAGCTGGAACCGGGAAGGCATTGTGCTGGGG
>JAGSPS010000367.1 GCA_018262315.1 Deltaproteobacteria bacterium
GCCCGCGGACGCTGCGTTCCCCACACCACGGCCACCACCGAGAGCTGCGACAAGTCGAATTGCTCGAGAGGTCCGCGCTCATGCTTGGTGAGCCGCTGCGCCTCGTCGAGAACGAACGAGCGGAACGGGTCGCGCTTGTTCGTCGCGTCGTAGCCGTAGTTGCTGGCGCCCGAGACCAGGCCGGAGCCGTCTTGCGCCTGCCCGGAGGTGGCAGGACCCACCTTGCCCTGCGCAACCGCCGTCGGACCACCGTCCTTCTCTTGTCGCTTGATCAGTTCGGCGCGCTTCTGCTCGTAGTCCTTCACGGAAGGCGCGTTGGTCGCGCCCTTCTCGCAGCCGACGACGAGCGCCAGCGCCACCAACATCGATGTCGATGCGAGCCGCTTCACCCTCACGACTTCCCTCCAGCCGGCGCCGCAGCGCGTGCCGCGTTCTTCGGGTTGGCGGGCGCCACCGGGGCGACGTCATGCTCGAGGAACCGGAAGGTCGTCGCCTCGCCGTGTACCTTGAGCCGCGTAGAGCCGGCCTCCTGGCCCGCGATCTCCATCTCGAGCTGGCTCACGTTCACGATACGCGGCAGCTTCGAGACCTTGTCGAAGAAGCGCGCGATGTCGTGATAGGTGCCGCTGAACTCGACCTCGATCGGAACTTCGGCGTAGAAGTCCTTGGGAATCTCATCGCGCGGACGGAACGCTTTGAACTCGAGACCCGCGTCCTTGCCGAGGCTCGACACGTCGGTGAGCAGGCCCGGAAGCTCCTTCGAATCGGGTAGCTGCCGCAGTGCCTGCTTCAATCGCTTCTCCATCTCGGCGATCTCCTGCTCGAAGGCGGCGATGTTCGAGACGATCGCGCGCACCTCGGAGACCTTGCGCTCGAGGTCGCGCTCCTTGGCCTCGGCGACACTGCGCTCGGCGGCGGCGGGCCGGTAGAAGAACCAGCCGTAGCCGCCCAGTACCAGCACCGCGATGACCGGGATCGCCGCCATCCGGTAGGGCTTCGGCAGCTTCGCGAACTTCTCGAGCTGCCCCTGGATCTGATCGAGTCCGACGTCGAGCGCCATTCCTAGCTCTCCTTCCCGGCGGCCGGTTTGGCGGCGCGCGCCGCGGTCGGCTTCGCACCCCTCTTGGCTTTGATCGCCGGAGTGGGCGTGTTGGCCGGCGCCGGAGCGTCGGGCGACTCGAGCTGCGCCACGATCCGGAACGTGTTGAGCTTGAGCGAATCGACCGTCTTCAGCTCCGTCTCCTTGAGTTCGACGTTGGCGAAGTAGGCCGAGTCGTTGAGCGCGGTGAGGAAGAGCGCCACCAACTCGTTGTCGAGACTCATGCCCTCGAGTTCGATCCTGCCGTCCGTCGCGGAGAGCGTGGTGAGCCAGACGCGCTCGGGCGTGCGGCGCGCGAGTTCGTCGAGGATGTGAACCGGGCCCGAGCGCGAACGCTCGAGGCGCTGGATCACTTCGAGCTTCTGCTCGATCTCGCTCTTCTTGTTCTTGAAGCCCTCGACCTGTTCTTGCTGCGGCTTGAACTGCGCCAGCTGGGCGTTCAGCGCGGACACCCTTTCGTTGGCGCGGTTGACGCCGCTGCGCACGAACTGATGAATGCCCAGCGCGAGCACCAGGGCGCCCACGGTGGTTGCGCCGAGGAGCACGAGCTGCTGGCGCAAGTCGGCCTTGCGACGCGCTTCGCGGACCGGGAGTAGGTTGATCCGGATCACGATTCGTCCACCTTCCGCATCGCCAGCCCGATGCCCACGCCCAGCGAGGGACCGACCTGATCGAGGAAATCAGACTCGAACCGGCTCGACGGCATCATCCGGGCGAGCGGGTTCATCAGCTCCACCTCGAGCCCCGTGCGCTCCTTGAAGGCCGCTTCGAGGCCCGAAACCCGAGATGAGCCGCCCGCGAGGTACACGCGTTGGATCCGCATGTCCGCCGCCGTCGCCGAGAAGAAGTCGAGCGAGCGCGCGATCTCGCCCACCAGGTTGTTGGTGACCGCGCGCATCGCCTGCTCGACTTCCTGCGGTACGACGTCCTGGGATTCCGGACCGCGCTCGCCGATCTTGATGCGCTCGGCTTCGTCGAACGCGACCGACAGCGCACGCTGGATTTCGGCGGTGTACTGGTTGCCACCGCTGGCGACGTCGCGCGTGAAGGCCGGCACGCCGCCGGCCAACACATTGATCGTGGAGGTCTGGGCGCCGATGTTGACGATCGCGATCACCTGGTTGGGGTTCGCGCCGTAGTTGGTCTCGAAGGCGTTCTCGACGGCGAAGCCCGCCACGTCGATCACCGAGGGCGTGAGGCCGGCCTCGCTGATCAGGTTCACGTAGTCGTCGATGAGATCCTTCTTGGCGGCGACCAGCAGCACCTCCATCGGGCGCTCGGCGTCCCCGGCCTGCAGGATCTCGAAGTCGAGGTTCACCTCGTTCACATCGAACGGGATGTACTGCTCGGCCTCCCAGCGGATCGACTCTTCCAGCTCGGCGGCCGTCATCGCCGGGACGCTGATCTTCTTCACGATCACCGAGTGACCCGACACGGCGGCCGCGGCGTGCTTCGCCTTGGAGCCGGACTTCGCGATCGCCTCGCGAATCGCGTCGGCGATCGCGCTGGCGTTCAGGAAGGCGCCCTCGACGATCGCGTCGTGCGGAAGCGGCGCGACACCCAGGTGGAGCAGTTCGAAGCCGTTGCCACGCGGCACGACTTCGACCGCTTTCACGGAGGAAGACCCGATGTCGAGCCCAATCACGGACTTCGAGCGAAGCTGGAGAAACGGAAGTTGCACGGACTCTCTCTCCCAGCGCCCCGCGCTATGCGCGCGCGGCGACGTCGTCGGCGATCGAGTTCTCGAGCGAGGGGTTCACCCGACCGGCCGCAAACACCTCGTCCTTGTCCGAGATGCGCTTGCCGAGTGCGAGCAGGATCTTGCGTTTGGTATCGAGGCGACACGGCCGCCCCGCCTCGACGCGGTCGACAGTGAGCGTCGACAACCCGGCTTTCCGAGCCAGCTCTGCCTTGCTCATCATCAGCGCCTCGCGGCAGCGCTGGACGTTGTTGCGCCCCACGCAGTCCTCCCCCGCTGGACCCGACCGAAATCCCCACCCCG
>JAGSPS010000368.1 GCA_018262315.1 Deltaproteobacteria bacterium
GCACCGCTGCGCGCTCGGAGCGGCGCCGCCCCATGCCCGTGCGCACGACGCGCAGACCGGGCACGCCCGCGCGCACGGCAAACGCCTCGATCGCGAGCGGCGCTGCGACGAGCAGCGTGGGTCGCAGCGCAGCGCTCACTCTCCCCCTCGCAGGTAACGCCCGAGTGCCATCACCGGAAAGTGCAACCGGTACAGGTGGTAGCGGATGTAGAAGTCGCCCGGAAAGCCCGTGCCGGTGAATTCGGGCTCGTCCCAGTCGCCATCGGCGCGCTGCGCCTGCACCAGCCACGCGACGCCGCGCTCGACCACGGGGCCACGCTCGCCGGCCGCGAGCAGCGCCAGCAGCGCCCAGGCCGTCTGTGACGGCGTCGAGGTGCCGCGGCCCCGCCACGCCGCGTCCTTGTAGGAGCGCGGGTCTTCGCCCCATCCCCCGTCCGCATTCTGACGCGTTTCGAGCCAGCGGACGGCGCGGCGGATCGACCCGTGGCCCGGTGCGATGCCGGTGCGCACGAGTGCGGGCACGGCGGCTCCCGTGCCATACACGTAGTTGACGCCCCAGCGACCGAACCACGAGCCGTCCAGTTCCTGCGCGCGCAGCAGCCAATCGCGGGCGCGCAACGTCCGCGTGTCGCTCGCCAGGCCCTCGTCGGCAAGCATCTCGATCACGTGCGCGACGACGTCGGCGCTGGGCGGATCGGTCACCTCGCCGAAGTCGCAGAACGGCAGCTGTCCGCACAGCGCGCTGGTGTTGTCGACGTCGAAGGCCGCGAAGCCCCCGTCGCGACACTGCATGCCGAAGGTCCAGGCGACGGCGCGCCGCACCGCGGCTTGGCTGCGCGCGGGATCGGCGCCCGCGGCGCGCAGCGCCAGGATCACCTCGGCGCTGTCGTCGATGTCCGGGTAGTTGTCGTTGGCGAACTCGAACGCCCAGCCGCCCGGCTGGAGCTGCGGGCGCTTCACCGACCAATCGCCCGGCACGCGGATTTCCTCGTCCAGCAGCCAGGCGGCGCCGCGCAGCATCGCCGGGTCGTCCTTCGCGACGCCGGCGTCGCGCAGCGCGACCATCGCGAGCGCCGTGTCCCAGACCGGAGACTGGCAGGCTTCGAAGCGCCGCATGCCATTCTCATGGATCGCGAAGCTCTCGAGCGCGTCGAGTCCCGCGCGCAGCGCCGGGTGGTCGAGTGAGTAGCCGAGCAGGTTCAGCGCCATGATCGAGTACACCCACGGCGGCTGGATCCCGCCCCAGCAGCCGTCGGCTTCCTGGCGCTTCAGGATCCACTCGGCGCAGAGCGCGAGCGCCTGGCGCCGCAGCGGTCCGACGGGATGTTTCTCGTAGACGTGCAGTGCGCGGTCGAGCGCCTGGAAACGACCCGCCCAGGTGGAGAGCGACTGCTGCTCGCGCGACCACTTCCCGGTCTTCAGTTCGTCGAGCGCGAAGCCGAGCGAGCGCTGCGGGCGCTGCGACGCCACCACCGTGAGCGGCACGATCGTCTGGCGCGCCCACGATGCGAAGTCGTAGACGTTGAGTGGGAACCACGACGGAAACAGGATCACCTCGGGCGGCAGCGCCGGAAGTCGCTCCCACGGCCACTGCCCGAACAGCGCCAACCAGATGCGCGTGAACACGCGCGACCGCTCGATCCCGCCGAGTTCGCGCGCGAGCGCGGCGGCGCGTTGCATGTGCAGCGCGTCGGCGGAATCGCCGGCCACGCGCAGCGCCGTGTACGCCTCGATCGTCGCGGAGAGATCCGGCGGACCGCCGTGGAAGATCGCCCAGCCGCCGTCGTCACCCTGGCGCGAGCGGATCCACGCCGCGGTGTCGCGCAGGATGCCGTCGTCGCGGATGCCGAGGAACTCGCGCAGCAGAAGGTCCTCCGCCTCCATCGTCACGTTGGTTTCGAGTTCGGCCTTCCAGAAGCCGCGCTCGTGCTGGATCGCGAGCAGTCGGTCTCGCCCGCGTTCGAGCGCGCGGCGGGCGGGAGAGACGAACGGTTGGGCGAGCGAAGCGGTCATCGGTCGGGGACTCCTTCTGCGAAGCGGATCGGGAAAGGGAGAGGTCGACTCAGGCGGCAGAGCGCGCCGGAGCGCGCGCGAGCGAGCGCAACGCGGCCAGCGCCGCGTTCGTGCCGCTGCGCACGGCGCCTTCCATCGTGGCCGGCCAGCCGGTGTCGGTCCATGCGCCGGCGACGAAGACGCCGGGTAGACCGACGTCGGGACCCGGGCGCGCCGCGCGCGTTCCCGGTCCCTGCCGGAACGTCGCCGCGCGCTCGACGGTCACGAAGAAGTCCTCCACACGCGCGCCGCGCGCCGCGGGCAGCAGCGCTTCGAACGCGGGGAGGAAATGGCTCCGCAGCTCCGCCTGCGCGACGCCCACCCACGCGTCCGCCGCCGACAGCGACACCGCGACGTACTGGCCGCGCTCGAGACCGGCTGCGCGCGTGCGATCGAAGCTCCACTGCAGGGGCGTGTCGATACCGGCGAGAAAGGGGTACGGCAACACCGGACGATCGAAGACGACGTGCAGGTTGACGATCGGCGCGCGGCCGAGCGCGCGCAGCCCAGCGCGATCGACGCGCGCCGCTGCGGGCAGCAGATCGGCGGCCTCGTCGTGCGGCACCGCGAGGATCACCGCGTCGGCCGCCAGCCATTCGCCCGCGACGCGCACGGCGGGTCCACTCCCCGCGGTTTCGATCGCCTCGATTCCATGGCGGAGGAGCACGCGCGCACCGGCCTTGCGCAGCGCTTCCTCGGCGGGATCGGCGTGCACCGCGCGCAGCGGCAGCGTCGCCCAACCCACGTCGGCCGCGTCGGCCTCCTCCAGGAAGCCGGTCTGGAAGACCTTGGCGGCGAGCGCGAGCGACGCGTCACGCGCCGGCAGATTCAGCGTCGGGCGCACCAGCAGGTCCCAGAAGCCGTCGATCGCCGCCGCGGACTCGCCTTGCGCCGCGAGCCAATCGCCGAAGCGCTGGCGGTCGAGCGCGGGATCGCCGAGGTCGAGACCGGCGATGCGCCGCGCGGTGAGCGCCGCGTGTACGCGAGCGCGGAACGGCAGGTGATGGAAGCGCAGCAGGCTCGGCGCGAGATGCGCCGGACTCGGCA
>JAGSPS010000369.1 GCA_018262315.1 Deltaproteobacteria bacterium
CTACGTGAGCGCGTCGTTCCGCGCGCAGAGCGGCGGGCGCGTGGGGCGCAGCTTCGGCTGTCCGGCGCTCGATCCCGCCGTGGCGCCCGCGATCATCGACCGCAGCCAGAACGGCAGCATGGTGTACGTCGCGGGTCTGGCGGGCGATCAGCGCGAGTAGGGATATCCCGCCGCGAGCGCGCGTTCGAGCGCGGCGTCGTGGCGGTAGATGTCCTCGTAGAAGCCGGCGTCGATTGCGGAGCCGGGCGGCGCCTACTTCGGGTCGCCGCCGCGCGCGAGGCAGTCGTCGCGCAGCATGAACTCGGTGCGGCCCGCGCGCCCGGCGGGCTGCGCGCGTCGTCTCAGTGAACGCCGAGCCGATAGCTCAGCGTCGAGATCCATTCCTTCACCCGCGAATCGCTGGTGATCGCGCCGCGCGGACAGACCGACACGCATTCGAGACACTGAGCGCAGCGGCTCCGGTCGAAGATGGGAATCTCCGCGTCGGCGACGCGCACGAGCGCCTCGAAGGAACAGCGCGACAGGCACTGCCCGTAGCCGGTGCACGGCGGCACATGCAGTTCGACGCCTGGAAAGACGGCGCGCCGGAGCTTCGCGTTGCCGACCAGCCGGGCCTTCCAACGCGTTGCGAGCGAGACGGGATCGGGCGCCCGTTCGGGGAGCTGCTGGGCGCTGGCGAGGTGTTGGCCCCAGGCGCGCGCGCGGGCGAGCTGCTCCTCGTCGGGCAGACCGGCCGGATTTCCCAGGCCGCGCTTCCGGTGCGGCCAGTAGCTCATCGAGGAGCGGAACCAGCGCGCATCGACGCCCTTCGCTCCGCGCGCCTCGAGTCCGGCGTGCAGGCGCTCGAGGGTCTCGCCCGGCCGGTCCATTCCCGCCGTGCAGAACACGAAGGCGCGCTTGCCCGCGAGCGACGGCAGCTTGTTCAGAAAATCGGTCATGTAGACCGGCGGTCGCAGGAAATAGGTGGGCGAACCCACGCCGATCAGATCGGCTTTCGCTACGCGGCCCGGTGCGAGCGCCAGACGGTCGAAGCGGATCGCCGACGCCTCGGCGCCCTCCTCCACGAGTCCCTCGACGATGGCTTCCGCGACTTTTTGCGTGGTTCCGCTGCTGCTCCCGTACACGATCAGCGCGCGCGGCTTCCTTTCGGTCGCGCCGTCTGTTGCGTCCCGCTGCTGCTTCCCGATCGGCATGCACATCTCCCGCTGCATCGCTGGTCTTACGAAGGTGGTGAAATGGCCACTCCCGGCTGTTCGTGACGGGAGCATAAGCGGCATTTCGGGCCGGCTGTATGTGCCCTGGCAAGCCCCGAGGTGGTGTTCTTGCCCCGGGGGGCCGAGTCTCGATCGACGGCCCCCTCCCGTCCACCACCGGCTGGTATTCTCGGTCGTCCTCCCCGTGGAGGGGGTCAGGTGAAACGTCGGGCCGCCGAACTCGCGCTCGCGATCGTCTCGATCGGCGTCTGCGTGCTGCTCGCCGAGTGGGTGCTCGGAGCGGCGCAGGTCCTGGAAATTTCGCCGCAAGTGCATCGCGGCCACCCGCGCCGTGGCTATCAGCCTCGCGCCGGATTCGACGGCATCACCAAGTTCGGAATCCGGGTGCACATCAATTCGATCGGCCTGCGCAGCCCCGAGATCGCCGTGCCCAAACCTCCCGGAACGAAGCGCGTGCTGGTGCTCGGCGACTCGGTGGCCTTCGGCTGGGGAGTTGCCGAGGAAGAGACTTTCAGCCGGCGGCTCGAGCGCGCGTTGCGACCGCAGCTCGCGTGCCCGGTCGAAGTGGTCGACGCCGGGGTGACGGGGTACGCCACGGTCGACGAAGCCGACTACTTCACGCACGAGGGTCTGGCAGTCGAGCCCGATGTCGTGCTGGTCTACTACGTCGAGAACGACAATGTGAGCTTCTCGCACGTAGAGGGTGCCGTCGCGAACTTTCTGAAGGACTGGGTCGTGTTTCGCTCGAATCTCATCAGCGCCGGGCTCTACGCGTGGCGCCTGAACCACTGGAAGTGGCAGGCGAGCGCAGCGGGTGGCGACCGCGCCGCCTATGAGGCCGAGCAACGCGCCTGGGACTCGCGACCAGGCACCGCGGCGAGCCTCGCCGCGCTACACGAGATCGGATCGGCAGCGAAACGGCGCGGCATGCGGGCGATTCTCGCCAGCAATCCCAACAGACTCAGCGACCGCTCGATCGACGAGGTGCGCAACCGCCGCCTGCGCGAAGTCGCGGCTTCGGACGACTTCGTCTTCGTCGACGTCGGACCCGCGCTGGTTCCGTATGAGGGCCGCAACCTCGCCGTCTCCGAAACCGACCGACATCCCGGCGGATTCGCCCACGGCGTGATCGCCGAGGCGCTGCTCCCGTGGGTGCGGGACGCGTTGGCCTGTCCGCTTCGTCCGAGCGCGGCGCGCTGACGTGTGCGGCTTCCGGGGCATCGTGCGACCCGCGGCGCCCCCAGGGCCGAGCGTTAGTCTGCGACGCCCTCCGGCCGAGCGGCCGAAGAGCCGATGCGCTGAGCCAACGTGCACGACCACCTGCTCATCTTCTGGTTCCAGCTCCTCGTGCTGCTCGCGGCGGCGCACGGACTCGGCGCTCTCGCGCGGCGGCTCGGTCAGCCGCCGGTGATCGGCGCGCTCGGCGCGGGCCTGCTCCTCTCGCAGTCGGTGTTCGGCGCGATCTGGCCGGATGGCCATGCGTGGCTGTTCCC
Source organism: Deltaproteobacteria bacterium (assembly GCA_018262315.1). GTDB lineage: Bacteria > Myxococcota_A > UBA9160 > UBA9160 > PR03 > PR03. Next base: position 2,708 of record JAGSPS010000369.1, read on the forward strand.
GAAAGACCCCGAGCAGGTGGCGCTCCTCCAGGGTGTTGCCTGGGTCGGCGTCGGCCTGCTGATGGTGGTCACCGGCTTCGAGACCGATCTCGATCTGGTGCGCCGGCTCGGGCGTGCGGCGATGGCGGTCGCGACGGGTAGCCTCTTGATTCCCTGCGCCGCAGGCTTCTCGCTCGGTTTCGTGATGCCCGAGACGCTGCTCGGGCCGAACGCCTCGCGCACGATCTTCGCGCTCTTCATGGCCACCGCACTCGGGATCTCGGCGCTGCCCGTGATCGCGCGCATGCTGGCCGAGCTCGATCTGATGCGCCGCAACTTCGGCCAGATCACGCTCGCGGCGGCGACCGCGAACGACGTGGTCGGCTGGATCCTGCTCGGCGCCGTCGCCGGC
>JAGSPS010000370.1 GCA_018262315.1 Deltaproteobacteria bacterium
CCGATCGACTGCGCGGCGATCACGCCCACCGCCTCGCCCAGGTTCACCATCTCGCCGCGGGAGAGGTCGCGCCCGTAGCACATCTTGCAGACGCCGAACCTGCTTTCGCAGGTGAGCACCGAGCGAATCATCGCCCGCTCGATTCCCGCCTCCTCGATGCGCGCGACCTTCTGCTCGTCGATCTCATCGCCCGCGCGCACGATCACCTTACGATCGCGGGGGTCGACGATGTCGTCGACCGTCACGCGACCCAGGATGCGCTCGCCGATCGGCTCGATTACTTCGCCGGCCTCGACGAGCGGTCCCATCACGAGGCCGTCCTTGGTACCGCAGTCCTCCAGTCGGATGATCATGTCCTGCGCCACGTCGACGAGGCGCCGGGTCAGGTAGCCCGAGTTGGCGGTCTTGAGCGCGGTGTCGGCGAGGCCCTTGCGCGCGCCGTGCGTCGAGATGAAGTACTGCAGCACCGAGAGCCCCTCGCGGAAGTTCGAGGTGATCGGCGTCTCGATGATCTCGCCCGACGGCTTCGCCATCAGCCCGCGCATGCCGGCCAGCTGGCGCATCTGCTGCGCCGAACCGCGCGCGCCGGAGTCGGCCATCATGTACACGGAGTTGAACGAAGGCACGCGCACATCGTTGCCGTCGGCGTCCTTCACGATCTCGCTGCCGATGTTCTCCATCATCTGCGAGGAGACGGTCTCGGTCGCCTCGGCCCAGATGTCGATCACCTTGTTGTAGCGCTCGCCGTCGGTGATCAGACCTTCCTGATACTGCGCTTCGATCTCCCGGACCTGCTCGTTCGCGCCTTCGATGATGCGCCCCTTGTCGGTCGGGATCGTCATGTCGTCGACACAGAACGAGATGCCGGCGCGCGTCGCAAACTTGTACCCGAGCGTGCGCAAGCGGTCGGCGAGGATCACCGTCGCCTTGGAGCCGAGCCGGCGGTAGGCCTGGTCGATCAGCTCGCCCAGCGCCTTCTTGTCCATCACCTTGTTGATGATCTCGAAGGGGATCTCGCCGGGAACGATCTCGCGGAGCAGCACGCGGCCCGCCGTCGTCTCCACGCGACCGCCTTCCATGCGCACTTCGACGCGCGCGTGCAATTCGAGCTCGCCGGCGTTGTACGCAAACACCACCTCGTCCGGGTTGGCGAAACGCATGCCTTCGCCCCGGGCCGGAGATCGCTCGCGCGACATGTAGTAGCAGCCGAGCACGATGTCCTGCGTCGGGCCGATGATCGGACGGCCCGTAGCGGGCGACAGGATGTTGTTCGTCGACATCATCAGAACCCGCGCTTCGATCTGCGCTTCGAGCGAAAGCGGCACGTGTACCGCCATCTGATCGCCGTCGAAGTCGGCGTTGTACGCCGCGCACACCAGCGGGTGGAGCTGGATCGCCTTGCCGTCGATGAGTTGCGGTTCGAAAGCCTGGATGCCGAGCCGGTGCAGCGTGGGCGCGCGGTTCAGCATCACCGGGTGCTCGCGCACCACCTCCGCGAGGATGTCCCAGACCTCCGGGCGCTCCTTCTCCACCATCTTCTTCGCGGCCTTGATGGTGGTCACATGGCCGCGCTGCTCGAGCTTCGAGTAGATGAACGGCTTGAACAGCTCGAGCGCCATGCGCGTCGGCAGACCGCACTGATGCAGGCGGAGTTCGGGGCCCACGACGATCACCGAGCGACCGGAGTAGTCCACGCGCTTTCCGAGCAGGTTCTGCCGGAAGCGGCCCGACTTGCCCTTCAGCATGTCGGAGAGCGACTTCAGCGGTCGCTTGCTCGGGCCGGTGATGACACGCCCACGGCGGCCGTTGTCGAAGAGCGCGTCGACGGCTTCCTGCAACATCCGCTTCTCGTTGCGGATGATCACCTCGGGCGCGTTCAGCTCCTGGAGACGCTTCAGACGGTTGTTGCGGTTGATCACGCGGCGATAGAGGTCATTCAGGTCGCTGGTGGCGAAGCGCCCACCGTCGAGCGGTACCAGCGGTCGCAGGTCGGGCGGCAGCACCGGGATGATCTCGAGGATCATGTTCTCCGGGCGGTTGGTGGATTCGCGAAACGCGTCGAGCACCTTGAGCCGTTTGGCGAGCTTCTTGCGCTTCGCCTCGGAGGTGGCGTCGCGCATCTCGAGGCGCAGGCGCTTGCTCTCGCCCTCGACGTCGATCTTCGCGAGCAGGTCGCGGACGGCCTCGGCGCCGATCCCGAATTCGAAGCCCTCGCGGCCCCACTTCTCCTTCATCTCGAGCAGTCGCTCGTCCGAGAGCAGCTCACCGGGCTTGAGGTCGGTCTCCTTCGGGTCGGTCACGATGTACGATTCGAAATAGAGCACACGCTCGAGCTCGCGCAGCGAGATCTCGAGGATGTTGCCGATGCGTGACGGCAGCGACTTCAGGAACCAGATGTGCGCGACGGGCGTGGCCAGCGTGATGTGGCCCATGCGCTCGCGCCGCACCTTCGACTGGATCACCTCGACGCCGCACTTCTCGCACACCACGCCGCGGTGCTTCATGCGCTTGTACTTGCCGCAGTTGCACTCGTAGTCCTTCACCGGACCAAAGATCTTGGCGCAGAAGAGCCCGTCGCGTTCCGGCTTGAAGGTCCGGTAGTTGATGGTCTCCGGCTTCTTGACCTCGCCGTGGGACCACTCCCGGATCTTTTCCGGGGACGCGATCGAGATGCGGATCGAGTTGAAGGCCAAGGGATCCTTGGGCTTCTCGAACAGGTTGTAGAGGTCTCTCACGGATCCCCCTTATTCGACTTTGTCTTCGACGAGATCGACGTCGAGTCCGAGTGCCTGGAGCTCCTTGACGAGCACGTTGAAGCTCTCGGGGAGACCTGGCTCGAGCGTCATTTCGCCCTTCACGATCGACTCGTACATGCGCGTGCGGCCGCCGACGTCGTCGGACTTGACCGTCAGGAATTCCTGGAGGGCGAAGGCGGCGCCATAGGCTTCGAGCGCCCACACCTCCATCTCGCCCAGGCGCTGGCCACCGAATTGCGCCTTGCCGCCCAGCGGCTGCTGGGTGACGAGGCTGTACGGCCCGATCGAACGCGCGTGGATCTTGTCGTCGGCGAGGTGGTGCAGTTTCAGCATG
>JAGSPS010000371.1 GCA_018262315.1 Deltaproteobacteria bacterium
GTTCTTCAACTTGAAGTCGAGGTCGTGCTCGTCGGTGCGCGGCCGTAACTTCACTTCCTTCATCGTCGCCGCGTGCGCCTTCTGCTTGCTCACGGCCTGTTTCTTCTTCAGCTCGTACTTGTACTTCCCGTAGTCCATGATGCGACACACGGGCGGGTTGGCGCCGGGCGCCACTTCGACCAGGTCGAGGCCCTTTTCCACGGCGCGCTGAACGGCGTCGAAGGGCGTCATCACGCCGAGTTGGGTTCCGTCCTCGTCCACGACGCGAATCTCGCGGGCGCGGATGCGCTCGTTGATCCGGGTGTCGTCCTTGGTACGCGGCTGCTCTCCACGCTTGGGGAATCGGATGCGGGTTTCCTCCGTAGGGGACTAGATCGACTCGCGCCGCTCGGCCACCGCGGCCGACAGCTTCAACACGAACGCGTCCAGGGCGACCGACTCCGCGGCGTCCTTCGTCCCGTGGCGGCGGCGCGGCGTGACGGTCCCGTTCGCCACCTCCTGGTCGCCGACCACGAGCATCAAGGGAATCTTCTGCAGCTCCGCTTCGCGGATCTTCAGGTTGAGCTTCTCGTTGCGCACGTCGCACTCGGCGCGCAGGCCAGCCGCCTGGAGCGCGGTGCCCACCTGCGCGGCGTAGTCCGCATGCCGGTCGGTGATCGGCAGCACGACGGCCTGCACCGGCGCCAGCCAGAGCGGGAAGTCGCCCGCGGTGTGCTCGAGGTAGATCGCGATGAAGCGCTCGAGCGAGCCGAGGATCGCGCGGTGCAGCATCGCCGGGCGATGCTCCTGGCCGTCGCGACCGACGTAGGCCAGCCCGAAGCGCGTGGGCGCAGCCATGTCGACCTGGATCGTCGAGAGCGTCCAGGCGCGGCCGAGCACGTCCTGGAAATCGAACTCGACCTTCGGCGCGTAGAAGGCCGCTTCGCCCTTCTTGATGCCGCACTCGAAGCCGGCGTTCTTCACACAGTCGATCAGCGCCTGTTCCGCGACGTCCCAATCGGCGGCCTCGCCGAGGAAGCGCTCGGGGCGCGTCGAAACGGAGACCTTCACGCCCGACAGGCCGAGATCGCGATAGACCTCGGCCGTCATCGCGAAGAAGCGCGCGATCTCGGCGGGCACGGCGTCGGGTTCGCAGTAGATGTGGGCGTCGTCCTGCGCCATCGCGCGCACGCGTGACAGCCCGGTGAGCGTGCCGCTGCGCTCATTGCGGTGCAGCCGCGAGAACTCGGCGAAGCGAATCGGCAGATCGCGGTAGGAGCGCTTCGCCGACTGGTAGAGCCGGCAGTGGCCCGGGCAGTTCATCGCCTTCACGCCCAGCTCTTCGCCCTCGTCGCCCTCGAACCAGAACATGTCGTCGTGGAACTCGAAGTAGTGGCCCGAGGTCTTGAAGAGATCCGCGCGAAAGAGCTGCGGCGTCATCACTTCCTGGTAGCCATAGCGGGGGTACAGGCTTCGCATGTAATCGACGAGGCCGTTGTAGAGCGCCATCCCCTTCGGGTGGTAGAACGGCGAACCCGGCGCGAGCGCTTCGATGTGGAAGAGATCGAGTTCGACACCGAGGCGGCGATGGTCGCGGCGCTTCGCCTCTTCGATGCGCGCCAGGTGCTCGTCGAGTTCCTTCTTGCTCGCGAACGCGGTGCCGTAGATGCGCTGGAGCATCGGGTTGGACTCGTCGCCCTTCCAATAGGCGCCGGCCGCGTCGAGCAACTTCACGGCGCCGATCTGGTCGGCGCGCTGCACGTGCGGGCCGCGACACAGGTCGACGAAGCCGCCGTGGGCGAAGAGCGTGATGTCGTCGCCTTCCGGGATGTCGGCGAGGCGCGCGACCTTCAGCGTCTCGCCCATCGACTCGAAGAGCGCCTTCGCTTCCGCGCGCGAAACCACGCGGCGCTCGAAGCTCGCGTGCTCGGCGACGATGCTCCGCATCTCGTCCTCGATGCGCACGAGATCATCGGGTGTGAACGGTCGGTCGATCAGGAAGTCGTACTGGAACTTCTCCGCGTGATCCGTGCGCCCGACGTCGATCTGCACGGCGGGGAAGAGACGCTTCACGGCGTCGGCCATCACGTGCTCGGCCGAGTGCCGGATCACGCTGCCGCCCTGCGGGTCTCTGGCGGTGACGATCTCGATGGCAGCGTCGGCTTGGAGCGGCACGCGCAAGTCCACCAGGCGCCCATCGACGCGGCCCGCGAGCGCGGCGCGCGCGAGCCCGGGCCCGATGCGCTCCGCCACGCCCAGAACGGTGGTGCCCACGGGCACTTCGAGCAGCCTGCCATCGGGCAGGCGCACTTGGATCTGGCTCATGAGCGGAGCAAAAGCATGGGCAGAACTCTTCGAGGTTCCCAGCCGGGGAATCTCAGACAGTGAAGGCCGTCGATCATCGATGGTTGGCACGGGCGGGATTGAACCGCCGACCCCTACCGTGTCAAGGTAGTGCTCTCCCACTGAGCTACGTGCCAAGAAGCCAGCTAACGTGGCGCAGTCAATACCGATTTGGCTGGGCTTCGTCAACGAGTCGGGGGCTTGGGGGCGGCCTCGACCGCGGCAGCGTCCGGGATCGTCGCCGGCTCGGGCGCAAGGCGCGGCGCGATCGCCACCAGCAGCGTGTCGCCGTCCATTCCGACCGAGCGCACCTCGAAGTCTGCGCCGAGCCCGGTACCGAGCCGCCCGACGAGTGCTCCGGCCTGTTCCGGCGTTTCAACCTCGGCGACGATCCGGCCGCGCGCGAACTCGAGCGGCCGCACGGCGCCACCGCGTGCCCCGAGCGCGCGCGCGATCCGCTTCCAGAGCGGGTAGGAGTCGACCCCTTCGAACGCGATCCGCAGCGCTGTGCGCGCACCCGGCTGCGCGGGAGCGCCGAGCAGGCCCGCCTGCTGGAGGTGGGAGCGCAGCCGCGAGCGGTCGACGTGGGTCTCGACAGTCACGACGTACTCGCGCTGGGCGGCGGGGCTCAGCTCGAGCAGCGGCGCGCGCTCGCCCCGATCCTCGAGGATTCGGAACTGCGAGGCAAAGACGAGCAGATCGGTGCCGAGGGCGGCGCGCACGGAATCCGGCGAGGCGCTCGCACCCGCCTGGGAGGC
>JAGSPS010000128.1 GCA_018262315.1 Deltaproteobacteria bacterium
TCTCGTCACCGCCCTGCTCTTCTTCGACCATCTGCGCATCTACAACCAGATCCTCTTCCTGTTCGCCTCCTCGACGATGGGCGGCTTCGAGAGCGACACCGTTCCCGCCTACGTGAACCTGCGCGACCAGGTCTTCCTGCCGGTGATGGAGACGCTGGCTCTCACGCTCGTCGGCCTGATCCCGCTGATCACGATGCGCGTCTTCGCCGAAGAGCGCGCACACGGCACCGACGAGCTGCTCGCCACCACGCTGCTCACGCCGAACCAGATCGTCGCGGGCAAGTCGATCGCCGCCTACGCCTTCGTCGCCCTCGCACTCGCGCTCTCGTTCGTGTACCCGGCGACCTCGATCGTGCGCGCCGGACTCGGGCTACCGCACCTGCTCGCGGTGTACCTGGGACTCTTCGGACTCGGCATCGCGCTCACCTCGGTGGGTCTGGTCTGTTCGGCGTTCACCAGCAGCCAGCTGGTCGCGGCGATCTCGGCCTATGCCGTTGCGTTCGTGCTCTACGACTTCCGCTGGATGGCGCAGTTCCTGCCGGACGCCGCGGCCCGGGCGATCGACCCGCTCTCGATGCACCTGCGCTTCGGCGCCTTCGCGGAGGGACTCGTGCGCGGAGCGGACGTCGCCTACTTCGCGGGCTACGTGCTAGTGGCGTTCGCGCTGTGTCGCCTGGCTCACGACCAGGCGCGGGTGCGCTAGCGATGCGCGAACTCGCCTGGCTCGGCCTCGTCGCGCTGCTCGCGAGCGCGGGTTCGTACTACAGCTCGTCGCGCTTCGGCTTCTTCGGCTGGGCCAACCTGGTCGCCGGCACGGCGGCGCTCGCGGCGGCCCTCGTGCTGTGGCTGCGGCGCGCGCGCGAACTCGCTTCGCCGGCGGCGCGGCGATTGCTGCTGCCGCGCGTCGTCGGCGTGGTCGCGGCGCTGGCGCTCGCCTACGGCCTCGAAGTCGGCGCCGACCGCGCGAACCTGGTCTGGGACGTCACCGCCGACGACCGCTACACGCTCGCGCCGGCCACGCGCGAAGCGCTCGCCCGGCTGCCGGGCGCCGTCACCGCGACGCTCTACGTCGATCCCGACGACAACCGCGCGCGCAGCACGCGACTGCTGCTCGAGACGCTGGCCGCCGCCGGAGCGGGACGCGTCACGACGCGCGAGCGCTCGCTCGAGGACTCGCCCGAGGACGTCGATCGCTACCAGATCGACTCGTCCAACACCGTGGTGCTCGCGCTGGGCGAGCGCACCGAGACGGTGGCGCGGCCCACCGAAGGGGCGCTCTTCGAAGGCTTGCGGCGCCTCGCCGCGGACCACGGGCAGGTGGTCTACGTCGCGCGCGGGGAAGGCGAAGGCGACCTGCAACGCGGCGGCGACGCGGGCTTCACGGGTCTCGCCGAAGCGCTGAAGACGGAAGGCTTCGCAGTACGCGAAATGGTGACGGCCGCGCTGTCCGAGGTGCCCGCGGACGCTGCGCTGGTGCTGCTCGTCGCGCCGCAGCGGCCGCTGCGCGCCGAGGCGATCGCGGCGCTCGAGGCGTGGCTCGGGCGCGGCGGGCGCCTCGTCGCGCTGCTCGAGCCCGGCGCCGACACGGGGGTCGAATCGCTGCTGGCTCGCTTCGGCTTCGGCTTGCCCGACGCCGTGATCGTCGATCCCGCGTCGGGCCCCGTCGAAGGCGACGCGCCGGGCGTGAACCCGATCGTCTTCCAGTACGCGACGCATCCGGCGACACACGGTCTCGACGCGACGCGCATGGTCTTCTTCCGCCGCACGCGGCCGGTGCTCGCCGAGCGCAAGCCGCAGCCCGACGACGAGCTGCGCGCCGTCGCCTTCGCGAGTCGCCGCTCCTGGCTCGCGCCGAACGCCGCCGCCGTGCAGCGCGGCGCCGCACCCGAGCAGCCGGCGGAGCGAAGCGAGGACTACTGGCCGGTGCTGACCGTCGGCGCCTATCCGCGTCCCGGCGGCGAGACTCGGATCGCCGTGTTCGGCGATGCCGACTTCGCGAGCAACCGCTACCTGCGCGCGCTCTACAACCTCGACCTGCTGATGAACACGATCCACTGGGCGGCGCAGCGCGAGGCGGAGATCACGCTGCGCCCGAAGTCGCTCACGCCCGATCAGTACCCGCTCACGCCCCAGCAGTCGCTCGAGATGCTCTACGGCGTCGGGCTGCTGATCCCCGAACTGTGCGTGGCGGCGGCCGCGTGGACGTGGGTGCGGAGGCGGAGCGCGTAGCCGCGGCTACTTCTCGCCCGGCCCCGGCGGCTTGGTCGCGAGCGCGATGCCCGTCGCGCCGGCCTCCTGGGCCATGTCGAGGATCGACACCGCGCGGCCGAGCACCACGGCGCGATCGCCGCGCAGCACGACGACCTTGTCCTTCGCTTTGTCGAGCGCCGCCTTCAGCGCCGGCGCGATCGCGTCGCCGGCCACCACCGCGCCGTCGATCGCGACCTCGTCCTCCGCGGTGAGCGTGACGGTGACGCCGGCTGGCGTCTGGCTGGCGACGGCCGAACTCGGCAGATCGACGTTCTTGCCCTGACTCGAGATCACCGACGTCGTGACCATGAAGATGATCAGCAGCACGAGGAAGATGTCCGTCAGCGGCGTGATGTTGATCTCGGCGACGATGTCGTCGCCGGTCGCCTCGTCGGTGCTAGGCAGGGAGTGGATGGCCATGGCCGGTCTCCTGTACGCGCGTCGGAGCGGGCGGCTGCGCGGACGATTCGACGTAGAGGAGAGCCTGCACCAGGCGCTCGCAGGCGCGCGCGAATCCGTTGTTGATCAGGCCGATCTTCACGTTCAGGTAGTTGTAGAACGCGAGCGCGACGATCGCGACGCCGAGACCGACGGCCGTGGCGATCAGCGCTTCGGAGATGCCCGACGCCACCACTTCGAAGCCGCCCGATCCTTCGACGGCGATATGGTGGAACGCCTTCATGATGCCGACCACGGTGCCGAACAGACCGATGAACGGCGCCAGCGAACCGATCGTGCCGATCACCCAGAGTCCGCGGCGCAGTTCGGAGGCGCTTTCGTGGCGCGACGTCGCGAGGATCCGCTCGAGGTCTTCGAGCGCGATGTTCTTCCACGCCAGACCCTCCCGGAAGACCTGCGCGACCGGCGTCTTCGCGGTCTGGCAGAGCGCGTTGGCGGTGGCGAGATCGCGCTTGCCGAGCGCCTCCACCACGCTGCGCGTCAGCTCGCGCGTGCCCCTCTCGATGCCGCGGTAGCGCAGGATGCGCTCGATCATCACCGCCAGTACGAGAACCGAGCAGAGCGCGAGCGGGACGGTGGTGAGCCAACCCTGCTGCAGCATGCGTGCGATCGTGGCGACATCCACGGAAGCTTCCTCCGACAGGGCGCGAACCCTGTTCAAGCGATCCCCGAGCAACGCTGACGAACCGTACCGCGGCCGGCACACGGCTCATCCTATCCAATGAAGTGGCCCCGATTCAAACAACGTGACGCGCGCGTTGACACCTTCGGGCCGCAGCGTCTACGATGTTTTCGAGTGGAGAATTGTGAAGTGATGCCGCGACCTTCCGCCGATTCGACGCGCTGCTGCACCAACTCGATTGAGGCAGCGGAGCGGAAGCTTCGGCGCAGGCCGGATCGACAAGCGTGAGACGCCACTCGGCGGTCGCGCGCGTGCAGGCGCTGCACACGCCGCCGCAAGAAGAGAGCAAGTTGCGCGGTTGCTGCAACCCGGAGCGGCTCGCGGCGTCGATGAGGGCGGGTAATGTCTGAGGCGATCGTTGCACGGTCGGGATGGGTGGAGCGATGAGTTCGCCGGCGCTCGCGATCCGGCGGCGCATCAACCGCCCCTCTCCGCTCCGCGACTTGCGCATCGGAGACGCCGCGCGCTCGGGCCGTGCGGCGCGCCTGGCCTTCCCCGGCATCGCCTTTCCGGAGCCCGCGAACCGCTGGCGCCGCGCCTTCGCAAGCGCTCTCGCGATCACCGTGCATGTCTCCGTGATTGCTGTGCTCTTCGCGCTCGCCTGGCTCGCGCCCACGCCCGAAAAAGACGAGCCGATTCCGATCCAGCTGATCCAGGTGCGACCGCCGCCGCCGCCGCCGAAGGTCGCCGAGGTCGAGCCGCCGCCGGCTCCCAAGGCCGCGCCCGCTCCGGTGCCGCGACCGACTCCTGCGCCCAAGCCCGCACCCGCGCCGGCCCCGAAAGCGCTCGCCGAGCGCCGCAGCGTGAACTTCGCGCCGTCCGCGCAAACCGTGACGCCGCAGATCGTGAACCCGAGCGTGATCGCGAAGGCGGCGCCCGCCGTCGACGCCCGGAGTCTGCAATCGTCGGCGCCGCGCGAGATCCAGAGTTCCGCGGTCGCGATCCAGGCGGTGCAGGCCGTGACCAACGTGGCCGCGCCGACGCCGACGCAGGTGGACATCGGCAACGCGGGAGCGCCTGCGCTGCGCGGACCGGTGCAGGCCGCGGGCGTGGCCGGTCCCTCCGTCGGGCCGAAGGCGATCGCATCGCCGAGCGCGGGCGAGAGCGTCGGCACCGGGCGCGTCGTGGTGAGCGGCGACGGCTCGTCGGTGCGCGAGGGCGTCGTGACGGGCCGCGACGTGCTCGGATCACCCGACGGCGCGCGCGTCGCAAGCGCGAACACCCGCGTCGGCACGGGCAACCTGCGCGGCAGCGGCGACGGCACGACGCTCGGCGGTGACACCTCCGACTGCGATGCGCGCCCCGAAGTGCGGGCCTACATGGCGCAGATCCGCGAGCGCACGCTCTCGCGCTGGGCGCCGCCGCCCGACGCGCCGATGGGTCAGACGCAGGCCACGCTGAGCTGGCAGCTCGACGTCGGCGGTTCCGCCAGCAGCGTCCAACTGATCTCCGCGCGCGACAAGAAGGTGGGCGCGACGGTGGTGGACGCGCTGCGTTCCGCATCGCCGTTCCCGCCGATGAACGATCGCGTGCGATGCCTCGCGGAACGCCGCGTGAAGGGCACCTTCTCGCTCCAGGTCACGGCTTCGAGCAGCAGCGTTGCGAACTAGCGACGCGCTCGCCTTCTGCTTCGCGCTGACACTCGCGGCCACCGCCCAAGGCGCGACGAAGCCCGCCCGCTGTGCGCCCGTCGAGCTCTTCTACGACGACAAGGAAGAGCTGTCCGAAAAGCGCACCGACAACAACAAGGACTGCAAGCCCGACGAGATCGTGCACTACCAGGCCGGCAAGCCCGCGCGCGCCGAGAAGGACACCGACTTCGACGGCCGCCTCGACACCTGGATCCGCTACGACGCCGCCGGTCAGACGCTGGCGCAGGAACGCGACACCGACGGCGACGGCAAACCCGACGAGACCGTCGAGTTCGTCGGAGGCAAGCCGTCGGTCCAGAAGGTCGACAAGAACCAGGACGGCAAGCCGGAAGCCGTGTTGCGCTACGACGCAGCCGGCCTGCCGTCGCGCGAAGAAGTCGACACCAACGGCGACGGAAAGCCCGATCGCTTCGTGACCTATCAGAACGGCAAGCCCGCGCGCGCCGAGGAAGACCAGAACGGCGACGGCGTCATCGACGCGCGCGCCGAGTACGACGCCGAGGGCCGCCCCGCGCGCGAGGAACAGGACTCGAACGGCGACGGCAAGATCGACGCCGCGATCGTCTACGAGAACGGCCAGAAGGTGCGCGTCGAAGAAGACACCAACGGCGACGGCAAGCCCGACGTCTTCACGAAATACGCGAACGGTGCGCGCGTCGCCCGCGAAGCCGACAGCAACGAAGACGGGAAGATGGACACGACCTCGGTCTTCAAGAATGGCGTCGAACAATCGCAGTCGCGCGACGTCAACGGCGACGGCAGGCCCGAGTTCGTCGCGGAGTTCGACGCGCAGGGCAAGGTCGCGCGCGAGCGCCACGACACCAACGGCGACGGTCGCTTCGACCTGTTCCGCGAGTTCCGCAACGGCGAGAAGATCCGCGAGGAGCGCGACGCCAACGGCGACGGCAAACCCGACGCCTTCACCGAGTTCGCTGGCGACACGGCGACGAATTCCTCGATGGACACGAACGGCGACGGCAAACCGGACACCACCGTCACCTTCCGTGATGGCAAGAAGGCGCGCCAGGAAGAAGATCGCAACGGCGACGGCAAGGCCGACGCGATCTACGAGTTCGACGGGACCGAAAAGCTCGTCCGCGAGCAGCTCGACGCCGACCACGACGGCCGCTTCGAGACGACCGGCGAATACCAGAAGGGCGAGCTGGTGCGCCGCACCGCAGTGTCCAAGACCGGGACGCCCACGCGCGTCGAAGTGCACGGCGAGGGGCGCCTGCAGCGCATCGAACTCGACGAAGACGGCGACGGCAAGATCGATCTCTGGAACTTCTTCGATCCACAGGGGCGGATGGAGAAACAGGAGCAGGATCGCGATCGCGACGGGCGCGTCGACAGCTGGGTGACGCTCGATCCCGCCACCGGGAAAGAGCAACGCGTGCTCACGGATTCGAACGGCGACGGCAAGCCGGACTCGTGGCGCAGCAGCGACGCCGCCGGCAACACCGTGAAACTCGAAGAAGACAAGAACTTCGACGGCGAGCCCGAGCGCGTCGTGGAGTTCGCGGGAGGCAAGCCGGTTCGCTTCTCCGAGGATGCGAACGGCGACGGCAAGCCCGAAGCGCGCGGCGAACTCGACGCCGACGGCAAGCTGGTCGCCGACGAGAAGGACAGCGACGGCGACGGCAAGTTCGACGTGCGCACCAGCTATGCGGCCGGCATCCCGCTGCGCGAGGAACGCGACACCAACAAAGACGGCAAGATGGACGTCGCGACGGTCTTCGAGAACGGCAAGCCGGTGCGCCAGGAGCGCGACACCCAGGGCAGCGGCCGCTTCGACACCGTGATCGGCTTCGAGGATGGCAAGCAGGCCAGGCAGCAGCGCGACACCGACGGCGACGGCAAACCCGACGCGTGGATCACCTTCGATGCCGAAGGCCGTCCCGCGCGGGAAGAAGTCGACACCAACAACGACGGCAGGCCCGACGTCGCGCGCGTCTACCGCGACGGCGCGCTCGTGAAGGAAGAACAGGACCGCAACGGCGACGGCCGCTTCGAGAGCTCGAGCACCACCCAACTCGACGCCGCCGGCAAGCCGGTGAAGATGGAGGCCGACACCAACGGCGACGGCAAACCCGACGTGATCGTCGACTACGCCGGCGGCCAGAAGACGACGCAGAGCGAAGATCGCAACGGCGATGGCAAGCCGGACGTCGTCACCCGCTTCGACGCCGCCGAGAAGCCGGCGCGCATCGAAGACGACACCGACGGCGACGGCAAGCGCGACCTCGTCACGATCTTCGAGAACGGCGCGCGTGTGCGCACCGAGAAGGACACCAACGGCGACGGCAAGGCCGACCTCGTCGTCAGCTACGCGGGCGACCAGATCCTGCGCACCGAGCGGGACACCAACTTCGACGGCGTGATGGACGCGGCGAGCAAGGTCGACAAGGCCGGCTTGCAGACACAAGAGACCGATTCCAACGGCGACGGCCGGGTCGACACCTGGAGCGCCTTCGACAACGCCGGGAAGCCGGTGCGCGAAGCGCGCGACACCAACGGCGACGGCAAGCCCGACGTGCTGACGCGTTTCGACGAGAACGGACGCGGCGTCGAGCAGGACATCGTCGAAGGCAACGCCACGCGTCCCAACAAGAAGCTCTTCCTCGCGCCCGACGGCTCGGTCACGGCGCAGTGCCTCGACACCAACGGCGACGGCAAGTTCGACGCCCGTGCGACGGTCGAGGGCGGTCAGGTGACGAGCGCGATCCTCGACACCGACGCCAACGGCGTCCCCGATCAGCGCGAGGTCTACGAAGGCGGTGCGCGCGTGCGCCTCGAAGCGGACACCAACAAGGACAAGCGCCCCGACGTGATCCAGACCTTCAGCGGCGACACCGTCGCGCGGCAGGACGAGGACGCCAACTTCGACGGCAAGATCGACCGGTCCTTCCAGGGCACGAAGGCGGTTCCCCTTCCCGCCAACCCCGCCGCCCCCGCGAAACTGCCCGGCTTGGACTGCGGGCAGCTCGATCCCATCTGGTCGCAGCGCTGAGGGGACGTTCCTGCTTCGTTGCCTTGTTGCCTTCAAGAACGTCCCCAAAGCAACGAGGGCGCGTGCGTGCTAGACCCGCCGGAGTTCTTGCGAGGGGATCATCATGAAGATCGGAATCTTTGCGGCGCTGGCGAATCCATTCGCGACGCCGG
>JAGSPS010000129.1 GCA_018262315.1 Deltaproteobacteria bacterium
TCGTCTCTTCGCTCGACCTGTTGCGGGTGGTCGAAGAACTCTGCTGAGAGCTACGAGATTCCGAGTACCTGCTCCATCCCATGGAGCCCCGGCGCGCGACCGCGCAGCCAGCGCGCGGCGCGCAGCGCGCCCGCGGCAAAGTGAACGCGCGTGGCGGCGCGATGCACCAACTCCAGTCGCTCGCCGCCACCCAGCAGCAGGACGCTGAGCTCCCCCGGGTTGTCGCCGCCGCGCAGCGCCTGGACGCCGATGGCACCCGCCGGTCGCGCGCCGACTTCGCCCGCGCGCGTCGCGACGAGCACCTTGCCGAGATCCTGACCGCGCGTCTTTGCGATCGCTTCGGCGAGGTGCAGGGCGGTGCCGCTCGGCGCGTCGCGCTTTGCGGCGTGGTGCAACTCCACGATCTCGGCGTCGAACTCGGGTCCGAGCAGTTGCGCAGCCGTTCCGACCAGGTGCGTCAGCACGTGCACGGCGACCGAAAAGTTGGGCGCCCAGACGATCGGGATGCGCACCGCCGCGGCGTCCAGCTCGGCGCGTTCAGACGCTGAGAAACCGGTCGTCCCGCACACGTACGCGACTCCGGAAGCGGCAGCGACGCGCAACGCCGCGCAACTCGCTCGCGGAACCGAGAAGTCGATGACGACCTCGGCGTTCGCGAACGCAGCACGCGCGTCGTCGACCACGCGCACGCCGGGAGTCAGTTCCCTGCCGAGTCCCACGTGGCCGCGCGACTCGAGCGCGCCGACGAGCTCCGCATCGCCTGCTTCTGCCACGGCGGCGCGCACGCGTTCGCCCATGCGACCGAGCGCGCCGACGCAAGCGACGCGCAGCGGCCCGCCGCTCAAAGCAACCCCAGCTCTTTCAGCACCGCCTGGAGCCGCTCGCGGTTGCCGTTCGAGATCGGCAGCAGCGGCAGGCGCAGTTCCTCGTGGATCAGCCCGCGCATCGCGAGGGCCGCCTTCACGGGAATCGGGTTGCTCTCGCAGAAGAGCGCATCGACGAGGGGCAGCAGCCGGTAGTGGACCGAGCGCGCTCGTTCGATGTCGCCGGCGCGGAAGGCGCGCACGAGGTCGACGACTTCGCCGGGCGCGACGTTCCCGATCGTCGAGATGACGCCCTTGCCACCCAGCACCAGCATCGGCAACGTCGCCCAGTCGTCGCCGGCGAGCACCGCGAAGGAATCCGGCACCGACGCGATCACGTGGGAGATCTGGTTCATGTCGCCACACGATTCCTTCACGCCCACGATCTGGTCGACTTCGGCGAGCCTGGCGATCGTGCTCGGCAGGATGTTCGAGCCGGTGCGGCCGGGAATGTTGTAGACGACGAGCGGGAACGAGGTCCGCCGTGCGATCTCGGCGTAGTGGGCGACGATGCCGTCCTGGGTCGGCCGGTTGTAGTAGGGAGAGATCAGCAGCGCGCCGTCCGCTCCGGCGTCCTTGGCGTGCTGCGTGAGTTGGATCGCCTCGACGGTGTTGTTCGAGCCGGTGCCGGCGAGCACGTGAACACGGCCGCGCGCTGCCGCGACGACCACCTCCACGACGCGCTGATGCTCGGCGTGCGAAAGCGTTGCGGCCTCACCGGTCGAACCGCACGGCACCACCCCGTCGACACCCGCTGCGATCTGGAGCTCGACCAGCTCCGTCAGCGCGCGCTCATCGACGGCGCCGTCGCGGAAGGGCGTTACCAGCGCGGTCAGGACTCCTGCGAACACATTACTCCTCTCCGATCGCGATGTGGCCCGCGAACACTTCGGTGGCGGGGCCGGTCATCAGCACGCCCGCGTCGTCTGTGGGCCAGGCGATGCGCAGCTCCCCGCCGCGCAACTCGATGGTGATCTCGCGCTCCGTCGCACCGCGCAGCATGCACGCGACGCCCACTGCGCAGGCGCCGCTGCCGCAGGCGAGCGTCTCGCCGGTGCCGCGCTCCCAGGTGCGCTGGCGCACGCGGTCCCGCCCGAGCACCTGCACGAATTCGACGTTCACGCGATTCGGAAACGCCGGGTGGTGCTCGATGCGCGGACCGAGCGTCGTGACGGGCGCCGTCTCGACGTCGGGAACGAAAAGCACGGCGTGCG
The DNA here is from genome assembly GCA_018262315.1 of Deltaproteobacteria bacterium. Classification (GTDB taxonomy): domain Bacteria; phylum Myxococcota_A; class UBA9160; order UBA9160; family PR03; genus PR03. The sequence goes on from JAGSPS010000129.1 coordinate 2,078, forward strand.
GGTTGCCCATCGAGAGCGCCGTCACCAGCACTCGTTCGCCATCCACGTCGAGCGGGACGTCGATGAACGGGCCATCGCCATGGCCAATCCGGGTTGGAATCTTCTCGGCTGCGAAGATCGGACGCCCCATCTGGACCACGACCCGATCCGCGCCGGCCCAGCGCGGACGGACGACGCCGCCCAGCGTCTCGACCGCGATCTCGTCGGCTTGCGTGTGCCCGTGGTCCCGCAGCCACTTGTAGAAGGCGCGGATGCCGTTCGCGCACATCTCCGCCCGCGAGCCGTCCGGGTTGTAGATGTCCATGCGGAAGTCGGCGATCGACGAGGGGCGCGCGACCAGAAGCTGATCGCCGCCGATCCCGAAGCGGCGGTGCAGCAGCCGCCGGGCGAGCGGCTCGAGGGCGGGCAGGTCCTGCGCGACGCCGTCGAGCACGACGAAGTCGTTGCCGGCGCCGTGCATCTTGGTGAAATCGAGCAGTCGCGTCATGGAACCGACTCGTCTTCGAAGGTTTCGATCGTGCTCTCGCCGGCGGGCTGACTGGAGGGCGTGGGAGCGGCCTCGGCCGCGGGACTGGGCGCCGGGGCGCCGGAGTCGATCGTTCGGATCGGGGGACCGTACCGCCCGCAGGCGCCGGCGGCGAGCGCGAGTGCAAAGCCCAGAATGGCGAACGTCGATCGGTTCACGGCTTGATCTCCTCTTCGCGGGCGAGCGCGTCGGCCTCGGCTGCGAGCGAACGATCGGCTTCGTCGAGCGCCTCCGCCACGCGTACCCGGGCGGTCGCGCCCAGCATCGCGCGTTCTTCGAGCGCGCGATCGAGCGCCAGCAGCTCGCCGGCAGCCGCCTCGAAACGCGGATGGAAGGCGCGCAACGCGTCGTGCGTGAGCGTTCGCAAATCCAAGCCGCCGGCGATGCAGTGCGCGACGACGCGTCCGACCACCTCGTGTGCCTCTCGGAACGGCACCCCCGCACGGACCAGCGCCTCGGCGAGATCCGTCGCGAGCAGCATCGGATCTTCGGCGGCGGCGCGCATCGCGTCGCCGCGCACCGCGAGCGTGGCGATCGCGCCCGCCATCACGGCGAGTGAGTCGCGCAGCGTCGCGGCAGCGTCGAAGAGCGGCTCCTTGTCCTCCTGCAGGTCGCGGTTGTAGGTGAGCGGCAGGCCCTTCACGACCGTGAGCAGCGCGACCAGGTCTCCGATCACACGACCGGTCTTGCCGCGCACCAGCTCGGGGACATCCGGGTTCTTCTTCTGCGGCATCAGGCTGGAGCCTGTGCTGTAGGCGTCCGACAGCTCGATGAAGCCGAACTCGGCGGTCGACCAGAGCACCAGCTCCTCGGCCAGCCGCGACAGGTTCACCATCGCGATCGCCGCGGCGGCGAGGAACTCGAGCGCTGCATCGCGCGAGCCGACCGCGTCCATGCTGTTGCGAGACGGTCCCTCGAAGCCGAGAGCGCGCGCGGTGTCCTCGCGATCGAGCGGCAGCGTGCTCCCGGCAAGCGCGCCCGAACCGAGTGGGCAGCGCGCGATGCGGCGCCGCAGGTCGCTGAAGCGCTCCGCGTCGCGGCCGAGCATTTCGACGAACGCCAGCCAGTGGTGCGCGAGTCGCACCGGCTGCGCTCGCTGCAAGTGCGTATAGCCGGGCAGCACCGTGTCGACGTGCTCGCGGGCGCGCGCGACCAGCACGCGCCGCAGCTCGAGCAGCCCGTGGCGAATCATGCGGGCGGCTTCGCGCAGGTAGAGCGCCAGGTCCGTCGCGACCTGGTCATTGCGGCTGCGGCCCGTGTGAAGCCGTCCGGCCACCGCGCCGATCCGCTCGCGCAGTCGCGTCTCGACGTTCATGTGGATGTCTTCGAGACGCGGGTCGAGAAACAGCGTGCCCGCCTCCACCTCGCCGAGGATCACTTCCAATCCAGCGACGATGGCGTCGGAGTCCGCCTGCGGCACCACGCCCGCGCGACCGAGCATGCGCGCGTGTGCGATCGATCCGCGGATGTCGTGGCGAGCAAGCTCGCGATCGAAGTGGATCGACGCGGTGAAACGTTCGACGGCGGGGTCGGTGCCTTCGCGGAAGCGTCCGCCCCAGGGTTTGTCGCGGCTCATATCGGGCACAAACCTCGGAAAGCCCCTAGCCTAATGCAAGCCCACCCCCCTCGTGTGCCTTTGCCTTCAGAAACTCCTCTCGATCCCGCTCCAACCGCGAAGCCTGGCGAGAGCGGGACGAGTTCCAAGGTCGGTCCCGTGGCAATGCGCTCGAGGAAGCGAAGACCTGGTCGGTCGAGCGACGACGGCGACGCCCGCGAGCGTCCGTCGCGGTCGAGGCGGCGGCGCGCGCGCCAGCGCTCGCGACCGGTGTTGCGTGCGCTGCTGATCTCCGCTGCACTGCTCGCGTTCGGTGCCGGCATCCTGGCAGCGCGCACGCTGGTTGGCCTCGACCGCATCGTGCGCAATCGCTTCGAGGGGCGCCTCTTCCAGGTTGCGTCGCGGGTCTATTCCGCTCCGACGATGCTGACGGCCGGGCTCGACCTCGCGCGCGTCGACTTGCGCAACGCGTTGCATCGACTGGGCTATCGCGACGAGTCGAGCGCCGAGATCGCGTCGCCTGGAGGTGTGCACTGGGAGTCGCGGCGCGTCGTCGCGTACCTGCGCGCGTTCGAACACCCGTCGCGCGCCGAGCCGGCTCGGCGCATCGAGCTGCGGCTCGCCGGCAAGCAGATCGAGTCGATCCGCGACCTCGACACGGCACGCGAACTCGCGGGCGTCCTGTTGGAGCCCGAACTGGTCGGTTCGTATTTCGGGCCGCACCGCGAACAGCGGGAGCCGGTGCGGCTCGGGCAGGTGCCTCGACTGCTCATCGATGCGGTGCTCGCGGTCGAAGACCAGCGCTTCGAGGCGCATCCCGGCATCGATCCCTGGCGCATCTTCGGGGCGGCGTGGGCGAACCTCGTCGCCGGCGAGGTCCGTCAGGGAGGCAGCACACTCACCCAGCAGCTCGTCAAGAATTTCTTCCTGACGCCCGAGCGCAGCCTCGAGCGCAAGCTCAAAGAAGCCGCGATGTCGCTGCTCGTCGAGGCGCGCTACGAGAAGCCGGCGATCCTCGAGGCCTATCTCAACGAGATCTATCTCGGCCAGCGCGGGCCCACCTCGATCCACGGCGTCGGCGAGGCATCGCTCTTCTACTTCGGGAAGCCCGTCCGCTCGCTGCGTCTGGAAGACGCTGCGCTGCTCGCGGGATTGATCAGCAGCCCGGGCAATCATTCGCCCTTCACGCATCCCGAGGACGCGCTCGCGCGACGGGATCTCGTGCTGCAACTCATGCTCGATCAGGGCCGCATCGACGCCGCCGCCTACGCGGCGGCGCGGGCGGCGCCCCTTTCGATCGCGACGCGCACCACCGAGCAGCGCGAGACTCGTTATTTCCTCGACGCGTTGCGCAGCCAACTCCCCGACGTCTACGACGAGAAGGCGCTCGAGGGCGAGGGCCTCCGCATCTACTCGACGCTCGACCTGCGCTTGCAGCAGATCGCGACCGAGGCGCTGCGCGAGGGTCTAGAGAACCTGGAGAAGAAGCAGCCCAAGCTGCGCGGATCGCCGAAGGGGCGCTTGCAGGGTTGCCTCGTCGTGCTGCGGCCGCAAACGGGCGACGTGCTCGCGCTGGTGGGCGGGCGCGAGTATGGCGAGTCGCAATTCGACCGCTGCCTGCAAGCGCGTCGCTCAGCGGGCAGCGCCTTCAAGCCCTTCGTCTACGTCGCCGGCCTCGAGGCGCAGCGTGGTGCGCCGGTGATCACGCTCGCGAGCACGCTCGAGGACACTCCCATCTCGATCAAGACGTCGTCCGGAAACTGGTCGCCGGTGAACTACGACCACAAATTCCACGGCCGCGTCGGGGTTCGCCACGCGTTCGAAAAGTCCCTGAACGTCGCCACCGTTCGGCTGGCGCGCGAGGTTGGCACCGAGCGCATCGTCGACGTCGCGCGGCGTCTCGGAATCGAGAGCCCGCTCGATCCGGTGCCGGCGCTGGCGCTCGGCGCCGCCGACGTGACGCCGCTCGAACTGGCGCGCGCCTACGCGACGCTCGCCAACGGCGGCGTGCGCTCGACGGTGCGCTTCTTCGAGGATCTGGCCGACGCGTCGGGCCGCACGCTCGAGCGCAGCAAGGCGAGGAGCGAGTCGGTGCTCGATCCGGGGACCAGCTATCTCGCGGTGTCGCTGCTCCAGGGCGTGGTCGATCGCGGCACTGCACACGCCGTACGCGACGCGGGCATCACGGGTCCGGTCGCGGGCAAGACCGGTACGAGCGACGAATCGAAGGACGCGTGGTTCGCCGGCTTCACACCCGAGCTGGTCGCGGTGGTGTGGGTTGGCTTCGACCAGCCCCGCGGCATGAAACTTCCGGCTGCAAGTCTCGCCGTGCCGATCTGGCTGCGCTTCCTGCGCGACGCCACGGGCGGCGCCGTGCCGGGCGCGTTCGAAGTTCCGTCCACCGTGCATCGCATCGAGATCGATCCGTCGAGCGGCGCCGTCGCACTCGCGGGTTGCCCGCGTCGCGAACAGGAATACTTCATCGAAGGCACCGAGCCGCGCGCGACCTGCCCCGAGGGCGGCTGGTTCGTGCGTGGTGAAGAGCAACGGGATGACTCCGCGCGAGGAGGGGACGACGCGCACGGCAAGACGCGTCCGCACGGCGGCTGGCTCGATCGTCTCTTCGGTCGCTTGTTCTGAGACGCGGTCCACGGCGCTCTCGTCTCGATAGCTGCGCCTGGGGCCGTGTGATAGGGTGCCCGCCCATGCTGCCGAAGACCGGGATTTTCGTCGGTACTTCGCTGGTTTCGGTTCTCCTCGACCAGGCGACGAAGCTGGCGATCGACGCGAAACTCGGCTTCTCCGATCGCATTCCCGTGATCGACGATTTCTTCTACATCACGCACGCGCGCAATCCGGGAGCGGCATTTGGGCTGTTCGCCGATGCGCCCGTCGCGATCCGGATCACGCTGTTCATCGGCATCACGTTGGTCGCACTCGGCATGGTCGTGAGCTTCTTCCGCAAACTGGCCCCCGGGGACCGGTTCTCCGCGCTGTCGCTCGGTCTCATTCTCGGCGGCGCAGTCGGCAATCTCATCGATCGCATCTGTCGCGGAGAAGTGGTCGACTTCTTGCATTTCCGTCTGTGGGGCGGCTACGAGTGGCCCGACTTCAATCTCGCTGACAGCTTCATCGTCGTCGGTGTGGCATTTCTCGTGATCGAACTCCTCGCGGCGGAAGGCGAGTCGCGCAAGGGCCCCGCGGGCGCAGAGCGCGGCGTCTGACACTCGCGCGCGCCGGGAATCGTCGATGGATTCAACGCGTGCGCGATCGAGGAAAGACTCTTCCTAGTGTCTGCTGAATCCCGCCGCGAGTTTTTCTGATCGGATGCTCGTCTCGTGCTTGACACTCCGCGGGCTCCATGCGATACCTGCTCGCCGTCTCAGCCAAGAGAATTCCTCACGGCATTCTTCTGCTCTCTCGACGTCGGACGAGCCATGCCCCCCGTGGATCGAGTCCCCGAACCCGTCGGTCGCGATTGCTCTCATCGTGCGCCCGCATTCCTACGGGTTCGCTCTCGTAAAGCATCGACATCCTGCATCCACCCCACGGGTGATCGCTTCGCTGTCCTCTCGTCGCGCGCAGCGGGAGGTTGCGAGACGTAGCGGATCCCTTTGCCTTTCGAGGGGTGATGATGCAGAGGGCGAAGAGCGAGTACGCGATCCAAACCGTCACGAACGCGCTGCGCGTCTTGGAAGCGTTCGAAACCGACGAGCAGCTCGGCGTGACCGAGCTCGCCCGGCGGCTGCACCTGCACAAGAACAACGTGTTCCGCCTGCTCGCGACGCTCGAGGAGAACGGCTGGGTCGAGCAGACCGACGCCGAGTTGTATCGACTCGGGGCCAGTTGTCTGCGGCTCTCCCAGTCCTTTTCGCGTACGCGTCTGATCACCCGCTACGCGCGGCCGGTGCTGGTGTCGCTGTGCCGCGAGACGGGTGAGACGGCGCACCTCGGCGTGCTGCGCGATTTCGAGGTCGTTCAACTCGACGGAGAGCAGGCGCCCGGCATGATCTCCGGCACGCTGCGCGTCGGCGAGCGG
>JAGSPS010000130.1 GCA_018262315.1 Deltaproteobacteria bacterium
CCAGCAGGGCGAGGGCGCAGGCGCCCGCCATGGATTCGAAGGCCCGTCTCGGCGTACTCATGTCCGTCGGTCTGGAATCTCCACGAAGCCGGCCCCGTGGGACCACGAGAGGCAGTTCTCGATGCACCTCGCGCTCCGTAAACGAGGTGTCTGCTCTCGCATCGTCGTGGCAGTCTCGGGCGCATCGGGATCCAGAGGAGCGCAAGGGGGATCCGAGGCCTCAGGTGGGGGGCTCGTTGAACCTCCGTCGGCGCGTCTATAGTCCCGCCCACCATGAAGGTCCTCGTCACCGGCGCGCTGGGATTTCTCGGGTGCGCGCTCGTCGCCGCGCTGGAACGTCAGGGCCATGACGTGGTCGCGGTCGGCCGCGCCGCGGGCTCGGGTAGAAGTCATGGCACCGCGATCTGTTCAGCCATCGGCGAGATGGCACCGCCCACGCGGGCGATGCTCTCGTCCAACCGAGGGGACATCGACTCGATGCGACATAGGATGCTGTCACTTTTCCTCGCGGCCTCGATTTTCGTCCTTGCCGGGCCCGCCGCCGCGAACTTCATCGACTTCGTCGAGGTCGGCGATCCGGGCAACCTGGCCGACACTCTCACGAATTGCACGCAGGCGGACTGTGGCTCGGTGGCGACCAGCTACTTCATCGGGAAGTTCGAGGTCACCAATCAACAGTACGCGCGATTCCTGAACGCGGTTGCCGACTCCGACCCGAACGCGCTCTTCAACACCGAAATGACCACTGATGCGCGTGGCGGCATCATCCGGAGCGGGAGTCCGGGCAGCTATACCTACGCGGCGAAGAGCGGGCGCTGGTACAACCCGGTCGTCTTCGTCTCGTTCCATGACACGCTGCGCTTCGCAAACTGGCTGCACAACGGGCAGCCGACGGCCCCGCAGGGCCCGGCAACCACCGAGGATGGCGCCTACACGATCACGCAGGGGGGCGTCGCCACCAATACGATCGTGCGAAATGGCGGCGCAGAGTACTTCCTCCCGACCGAGAACGAGTGGTACAAGGCCGCGTTCTACGACACCGGACTCGGTAGCTACTACGACTACGCGACGTCGACGAACACGAAGCCCGTTTCCGGCCCGCCGCCGGGGGGGCCGAACTCGGCCAACTACTGGTCGGGGACCTTCGCGCTCACCGGGTCGGGCAGCTTCGACAACGGCTTCAACTACCTGTCGGACGTCGGCGCCTACGCATCGGCCGTCAGCCCCAACGGCACCTTCGATCAGGCGGGGAACGTCTGGGAGTGGAACGAGACGATCGCCGATCCGGCCACGTACCGCGTGAGGCGCGGCGGCGACTGGAACGACCAGGACGCCTACCTCTACGCAGGCCTTGGGGTCACCGGCAACCCGGGGGCGTCAGGCGAGGACTACGAAACCGGTTTCCGGATCGCCTCGGTCCCCGAGCCCGGCGCCGATCTGCTCGCGGCGACGGCCGCACTGCTGTTGGCGGCGCGGCGCGGGTGGCGGCGCGGCGCGAGGAATCAGGCGGCGTAACCGTCGCGACTGCGAGTCGAGCGCGGCGAGTCGTGCCTCGGCCTCGAGCTGGGCGAGCAGCCGCTCCTCGGCGGCTTCGTGCGCCTCGAAGATCGCGACGAACTCGGTGAGTGCACGCGCGCTACGCCTCGACGCCCGCAGCCGCGGCGAGCTTCGCGAAGGAGCGGTCCACCGCGAGCGCGAGTTCGTGCAGATCGGGGACGAGATCCCAGTCCGCGCAGAAGCCCCAGGAGAGGGTGTCGCGGTAGCTCATCAGCGCGATGCCGGTCGAGAGGTTCCCCATCAGCGGAAGCAACGGGTGCGACTCGAGGAGCTGCGCGCCGAGCAGGTAGAGCGTCTCGCGCGGGCCCGGGACGTTCGTCACCACCAGGTTGAACGGCACCGAGACGGTCATCAGCCGGGCGCCGAGCGACAGCAGCGTCGTGCCCGTCCACTCGGTGAGCTGCGCGACGGTGTCGGCGGCGAGCGCCGCGTGCTTGCGCTTCAGCTCGGCGGTGGTCTCGCGCACGCGTTCGAAGCGCCGGATCGGATCCCGCTCGCCGATCGGCAGCGGCACCACCCACGCCGAGACGCGGTTCCCGAGCTTCCCGTGCTCGGACGCGTCGCGCAGGCTGACCGGCGCCAACACGCGGAAGTCGAGCTTGCGCAGATCCTCCTGGCGCGCGCGCTTCAAGAAGCGCCGCAGGCCGCCCGCGGCGGTGGCGAGCACCACGTCGTTCACCGTGCCACCGAGCTGTTTGGCGACGCGTTTCATCTGGAGCAGGTCCATCGCCAGCCAGTCCACGCGCCGGTACGGGCCGATCGGCTGGTTGATCGACGTACTCGATGCGGTGACGCCGCCCCCGCTCGACACGAAGCTGCCCAGCGCACCGAAGCGCGCGGCGAGGCGCTCGCGGGCGTGGTCCTCGTCGCGGGCGAGGTCGACGATTGCGGAAGCGGCGCTGAAGGGCGCCTTGACGACGCGCTCGGCTTCTTCGAATGCGAGCTGCGCAGTGCTCGGAGCTGGTCGCGGCAACCACGCGTGCGCCGGTTCGAAATTCTCGATCGGCTCCGCGGTCAGCAGGGCAGCGAGCAGGTCCACGCCCGAGACGCCGTCGATCATGCAGTGGTGGATCTTCGACAGGATCGCGACGCGATCTCCCGCGAGTCCTTCGATGACCCACAGCTCCCAGAGCGGCTTCCCGCGGTCGAGGTGTTGGGAAAAGATGCGGCCGACGGTGCGCTTGAGCAGGCGCTCGTCGCCCGGCCGCGGCAGTCGCGTGTGGCGGACGTGGTAGCGGATGTTGAAGCGCGGATCGTCGATCCAGATCGGGTGGCCCTCGATCGGCGTCTGCGCCAGTCGCTGCCGATAGCGCGGGATCGCGTGCAGGCGCGACTGCACGTAGTCCTCGATGCGCTCGATCGCGAGTCCGCCCTCGGGCCGGCCCAGCGGCGCAGCCTCGAAGAGCTGCGTCGCGCCGACGTGCATCGGCGAGTTCGGCCCTTCGTAGATCAGGAACGAATGGTCGAGCTGCGTGAGGCGCTGGTAGTAGGAGTCCGACATGGGAGGATTCTCACAGCGAGCGCAGCAGGGCGAACTCGCTCTGCACCGCGGCGACGAAGTCGTGGAGGTCGGGCATCGCATCCCAGTCGGCGTTGAAGCCCCAGAAGAGGCCCCCGTCGTAGCTGAACAGCGCCACGCCGATTGCCTGGTTCGAGAAGAGCGGCACCAGCGGATAGATCTCGGTCATCCGTGCACCGAGCAGGCTCACCGCGAACTGCGGTCCGGGGATGTTCGTCACGACGATGTTGTAGGCGAGCTGCCGACCCGTGATCTGGGCGAGTGCACCGAGAAACTCTTTCGCGGTCCAATCCCCGATCTTCTCGAGCAGCTCGGCGCCCTTCGCCTGGTGCGACGCCTTGATCTGCCCCATGGTCTCCAACACTTTCTGGTAGCGCTCGCGCGGATCGGACTCGGAGACCGGGAGATCGGCGAGCAGAATCGCGACGCGGTTGCCGAGATCACCGTGCTCCTCCGCAGCGCGAATGTTCACCGGCACCTGCGCGCGGAACGGCAATTCGTCGACGCCCACGCCGCGGCCTTCGAGGAAGCGGCGCACCGCGCCGGCAACCGTGGCCAGCACCACGTCGTTGACCGTGCCCCCGAGCTTCTTCCTGATCTCCTTCACGTCGGCGAGTTCGAGGCGCAGCCAGTCGAAGCGGCGATACGGGCCGATGTCGACATTGAGCGGCGTGGTGACACCACCTGTGAGCCCCGGCGTCAGGAACTCGCGCAGCGATTCGAGACCCTCGCGCAGCGCCTCCGCAGACTCGTTCGGATGCGCCACCGCAGCGGCGCCAGCGCGCAGCACCTCGATCGGCATCGCCACGCGGCGCTTCGCCTCGTCGGCGAGCAGCGTGAGCGACGTCGGCGACGGCCGCGGCAGCCACGGGTGCGCGACGGACACGCCTGCCTGCTCGGCGCGCAGCGCCTCGGCTTCGGCTTCGGGGTCCATCAGCATCGCGATCAGGTCCACGCCCGAGACGCCGTCGATCATGCAGTGGTGCACCTTGGTGATCACGGCGAAGCGGCTGCCTTCGAGCCCTTCCACGAACCACATCTCCCACAGCGGTTTGTGTAGGGAGAGCTTCTGGGACATGATGCGCCCGAAGAGCCGCTTCAACTGGCGCTCGTCACCCGGCTCGGGGAGTGCGGTGTGGCGCAGGTGGTAGTCGAGGTTGAAGTGCGCGTCGTCCACCCAGACGGGATGGCCGATCAGCGGCACGTGCTCGAGACGCTGGCGGAAGCGGGGATGGCGCCCGATGCCGGGAGCGGCGAGTCGCCGGATGCGAGCGAAGTCGATGCCACCGTCGGCGCGGAACAGCGCGCCGCCCTCGAAGATCGAAATGGCGCCGACGTGCATGTGCACGTTCTCGTCTTCGATCTCGAGGAAGGTCGCGTCGAATGCCGTGAGCCGTTCATAGTGCGAGTAGGACATCAGAAGCCTCGTCCCCTTCGCATCCTAGCGCCGCGGCGAGCCGATCCGGATCGATCGGGTAGGATGTCGTGCGACCGACTCCAGCGCTCCCTCAGCGGGCGGTTGGCCGCATGCCCAGCAGGTAGCCGATCCCCGTGAGGAGCGGGTGGACGCCCGCCACGAGCAGCGCCGACACGGCGACACGCATCGGGAGCGGTGGCACGAACGCCGCGCAGACGAGCCACCAGCCGATCAGCAGGTCGAGCTGATCCCACAGGTAGAAGAGGACCGAGAGCGCACCGCTCGCGGTGCGTCCCGGCGCGATCCCGAGCTGTCGCTTCGTGCAGCTGTTGGGAAGCTCCGCCAACTCGGCCACGGCGCCCGCCGCCGCGCCAAACCAGAGCGGGAGGCTCGCGTAGTCCACCAGCTCGATCGCCGCGATCGCGTCGACCCGGTGCAGCACGCGCTGCTGCAGCGCGAACACGGCGGCGGCGCCGACCGCGACGAGGATCGGCCCGCGCCACGTCTTGCTGTGTCCGAACAGCGGTCGCCCGCGCAGCGTGCGCCCAGCGTCGATCGGCCGCGCCAGGAACGCGAGCCAGCCGTACTTCATGCAGACGCCGTGCAGCAGCGCCGCTCCGAGCAGCGGCAGCAGCAGATAGGCGGTACCCGCGAGTTCGAGAGCCAGCAGCGCGATCCTTTCGCATCGACCGAGCCTGCGGGGCGACGGCAGAGAGGCGCGGGAGCCTAGCGGGTCGAGGCTTGGGTCTCCTGGAGCGGGCGGGTCGCTCGGCCTGGTGAGGCGACCTGACGCACCCGGATCCGCCCGTGTGCAGGGATGCGCCGGGTCCACCCCGGCGCCGCGCCGCTGCGTGACGCACCACCCGAAAGCGTTCGCACCCTGCGCCGACCCGAGATCGGCACGCTGATTGCTAATGCTGAGCAGCAGGAGGACGACCTCAATGAGCGACAAGCAAAAGAAGCGCGACAAGGAATCGAGAGAAGTGTCGCCCTGGCGCGAGCCGTTTGGCGAGCTGGGTCTGTTTCGTCAGAACCCACTTTCCCGGCTCTTCGGCGATCTCTGGGACGAGCGCCGTCTCGCTGGCCTGCGCTGGAGCCCTGCGGTCGACGTCGGGGAGAGCGACGGCTCCTACTCGATCACCGTGGAACTCCCGGGTGCGAAGCGCGAGGACGTCTCCGTCGAGGTGCACGGCGACGTGATCGAAGTGCGCGGCGAGAAGCGTTCGGAGCGTGAGGAGAAGGACGAGCGGCGTCACATGATCGAGCGCAGCTACGGCTCGTTCTCGCGCAGCTTCTCGATGCCGGCGAACGCCGACGCGGGGCGCATCGCGGCGAGCTTCAAGGAGGGCGTGCTGACGATCGACATCCCGAAGGCGCAGGAGTCGAAGCCGAAACAGGTGGACATCAAGGGGGCCTGAACGCCAAGGTCGCCGCGTGCGGATCCAGCAGGCGTCTGCAGACGCTGCGCTCTCGATGTTGCGCAGCAGCCCCGGCGGCCTCTCAGCAGCCGAGGCTGAGCGCCGCATCGCCGAGTTCGGCCCAAATGACGTCGAGCGCGTCGCGCGCCGCTCGCCAGCGCTCGCGCTGCTCGGCGAGTTCACGCATTTCTTTGCGGTGATCCTCTGGGTGGCCGCGGGCCTCGCGTTCGCCGCCGCGATTGCGCAGCCCGGTAGTGGCATGGCGACGCTCGGGGCGGCGATCGTCGGCGTGATCGTCGTGAACGCGGTCTTCTCGTTCTGGCAGCAACATCGGGCGGAGCGTGCGCTCGAGGCGCTCGAACAACTGCTGCCCCCACGCGTGCTCGCGCTGCGCGAGGGCGAACCGACGGAACTCGACGCGCGTGGGCTCGTGCCCGGCGACTTGATCCTGCTCGACGCGGGCGCTCGGGTGCCGGCGGACTCCCGCGTGATCGAGGCGTTCGGCCTGCGCGCCGACAACGCGACGCTCACCGGCGAATCCGTCTCGATCGCGCTCGACGCACGCGCCTGCACGGCCGAGGAGCCGCTGCGTGCGCCGAACCTCGTGTTCGCCGGAACGCTGGTGATCGCCGGTCACGGCCGAGCCGTCGTGTTCGCGACGGCGGGTATGACCGAGTTCTCCCGCATCGCCGGTCTCGCGCAGCGGACGCGCGCCGGGCTCTCCCCGCTCCAGCGCGAGATCGTGCGCGTCACCCGCCTGGTCGCGATGCTCTCGACGGGACTCGGGGTGGCCTTCTTCGCGGTGGGACAGGCGATCGGCCTGCCATTCTGGAGCAATGTGCTCTTCGCGATCGGGATCATCGTGGCGAACGTTCCGGAGGGCCTGCTCCCGACCATCACCCTGGCGCTCGCGATGGCCGCCCAGCGCATGGCGCGCCGCAACGCTCTGGTGCGTCACTTGCCGTCGGTGGAAGCGCTCGGCGCCGCGACGGTGATCTGCACCGACAAGACCGGGACGCTGACCCAGAATCGCATGGAGGTGTTCGCGCTCCATCTGCACGGCGTGTCGGTTCCCGTGCGCGGCGATGGGGACCTCTCCGCGCTCGCCCCGGCGCACCGCGCGTTCTTCGAGGCGTGCGCGCTGTGCGAGAACCTGAGCGAGCGCGGCCGGGGCACGGCGCACGAGTGGCTCGGCGACCCGACCGAAGTGGCGATCGTGGAGATGGCGCGGCGCGCCTGCCCGGCGCCGCCACAGGCCGATCGCATCGACGAGATACCGTTCGATTCGGACCGCCGCCGGCTCTCGACGCTGCACCGGGTGCGCGGCGAACTGGTGCTGCACTGCAAGGGCGCCCTCGAGTCACTGCTCCCGCTCTGCGAAGCGGTGGAGGAGCCCAGTGGAATCGCCCCGCTCGACGACGCACGCCGCCGTGCACTCGTGCAAGCAGAGGCGGATCTCGGTGCGCAGGGCCTGCGCGTGCTCGCGGTCGCGTGGCGGCACGTGGATCCGGGCGAGCCGCGCGAAGCGCTCGAACGCGGGCTCGTGGTCGCCGGACTGATCGCGCTCGAGGATCCGCCGCGGCCCGAGGTGCCCGACGCCCTCGCGCGTTGCCGCATCGCCGGGATCCGCGTCGTGATGGTCACCGGCGACCATCCGCGCACCGCGCTCGCGATCGCCCGGCAGGTCGGCCTCGTCGAGAGCGACACACCGAAGATGATCCCCGGCGATGTGCTCCGCAAGATGTCCGATGCGCAGCTCCAACTCGTCCTCGACGAACGCGAGGTGCACTTCGCCCGTCTCGACGCCGATCAGAAGATGCGCATCGTGGCCGCATTCCAGCGCAAGGGCGATGTCGTCGCCGTGACCGGCGACGGCGTCAACGACGCGCCGGCGCTCCGGCTCGCCGACATCGGGGTGGCGATGGGCATCTCCGGCACGGACGCCGCCCGCGCCGCGTCGGACCTGGTGCTCGCCGACGACAACTTCGCGACGATCGTGAATGCGGTCGAAGAGGGGCGCGCCGTCTTCGCGAATACGCGCAAGTTCCTGACCTACATCCTCACCTCGAACGTCCCCGAGATCGTCCCGTACCTGGCGTTCGTGTTGCTGCGGATTCCGCTGCCGCTGACGATCGTGCAGATCCTCGCGGTCGACCTGGGCACCGATCTGCTGCCCGCGCTCGCGCTCGGCGCGGAGCGCGGGGACCACGACGCGATGGCGCGACGGCCCCGAAGGCGAGACGAGCCGCTGCTCTCGCGTTCGCTGCTGCTGCGCGCGTATGGA
>JAGSPS010000131.1 GCA_018262315.1 Deltaproteobacteria bacterium
CTACGTGAAGGACGGGATGGTCTGGCGCGAGGAGCAGGCCGCCGACTATCCGCAGACGCGCCCCGACGTGCCCGACTACAACCCGCGCGGTTGCCAGAAAGGCGCGTGCTTCAGCGAGCGCATGTACGACACCGCGCGGGTCAAGTATCCGCTCAAGCGCGTCGGCGAGCGCGGCTCGGGCAAGTGGCAACGGATCTCCTGGGAGCAGGCGCTCTCCGAGATCGCCGACTCGATGATCGACACGATCGTCCAGGAAGGCACCGATCGCGTGATCTGGGATCTCGGTCCGGGCGTGTCGCTCGGCACGCAGATGGCCGGCCAGGGCCGGCTCCGCATCCTGCTCGACTCGACCGCGCTCGACATGAACACCGAGATCGGCGACGGGCACCGCGGCGCCGCCGAGACCTTCGGCAAGATCGTCTTCGAGCGGTCGGCCGACGACTACTTCTTCTCGGACCTGATCCTCTGTTGGGGCGCGAATCCGAGCTACACGCAGATTCCAAACGCGCACTTCCTGACCGAGGCGCGCTACAAGGGCGCCGAGTTCATCTGCATCACGCCCGACTACAGCGCAACGGCGCGGCACGCCGACCGCTGGATTCCCGTGAAGCCCGGCGGAGACGCGGCGCTCGCGCTCGGCATGGCGCACGTCCTCGTCGCGGAAAACCTCGTCGACCGCGACTTCGTGGCCGAGCAGACCGACCTGCCGCTGCTGGTGCGCGAGGACACGCACCGCTACCTGCGCGCCGCCGATCTCGTCGAGGGCGAGAGCGAGGACGCGTTGTACCTGCACGATCCGGACGCCGGGGTCGTGCTCGCTCCCACGCGCAGCCTCGCGCTCGCGGAACTGCACCCCTCGCTCGAAGGGCGCTTCGAAGTGACATTGCGCGATGGCAAGACCGTCGCCGTGCGCCCGGTCTTCGAGCTGTTGCGCGAGCAGCTCGCGAGCTACACGCCCGAACGTGCCGCGGAACTTTCCGGCACGCCGGCGCCGCAGATCCGCGACCTCGCCCACCGCCTCGCGCGCGCCAAGTCCGCGTCGATGGTGACGACGAGCAACTTCTCGAAGTACTACCACGGCAACTTGATCGAACGCGCGCAGGCGCTGCTGTTCGCACTGACCGGGAACTTCGGCAAGAAGGGCAGCGGCTTCGTCGGTTTCCCGTTCCTGGTGCACGACGGGCTCGAGGGCTTCGTGCTCTCGATGTTCGATCTGCCGCTGCGCCTGCTCATCCAGGGCTCGCGAGCCGTCGAGGAGGCGCGGCTGCGATACGCCGGCTTCACCGACGAGATGATCGTCTACGAGCGCAGCCGCAAGGGCTACGAGACGGGCCAGGAGGCCAGCGGCGCCCTCTTCTGGTACATCCACGGCGGGTTGCTCGAGGCGAGCGCGTCGCTGCAGGACTGGGACCCGTACCTGAAGCGGCCCGTGCGCGAGGTGCTCGACGAGTCGCTCGCCAAGGGCTGGCAGCACGTGTGGCCGAAGCCGGGCAATGACCCGCGTGTGATGTTCTGCCTGGTGAGCAATCCGCTGCGGCGGATCCGCTCCTACCCGCTCCTGCTCGAGCATTTGTGGCCGAAGTTGCGCACGATCGTGACGATCGACTGGCGCATGACCTCGACCGCGATGCACTCCGACTATGTGCTGCCCGCCGCGGGCTGGTACGAGAAAACCGAGCACAAATGGGTGACGCCGCTCGTGCCCTTCATCCACGGCGGCGAGAAAGCGGCGTCGTTCTTCGACGCGAAGAGCGACTGGGAGATCGCCGCGCTGCTCGCCCGTACGGTCGACGAGCGCGCCGTGAAGCGCGGCATCACGGATTTCAAGGACCGCACTGGACGCGAGCGGTCGTTCGCCGGGCTCTGGAAGGCCTTCTCGTCGGACGGCGAGTTCGGTCCCACCGACGACGAGAAGGTCGCGAAGGAACTGATCGACAACGCCAGCAACCTCGAAGGCGTGAGCTGGGAGGAGGTCAAGAAGCGCGGCTATGCGCGCTTCACGGGCGTCGGCAACAGCATCGTGTCGATCGGAAACGCGACGCCGATCACCGCCGACGACACGATCACGCCACTCGTCGACCACGTCATCGACAAGAAGCCCTACCCCACCCTTTCGCGGCGGATGCAGTTCTATCTCGACCAGGAGCTCTACCTCGAGATGGGCGAGCAGCTCCCGGTTCACAAGGATCCGCCCACGGCGGGAGGCCACTACCCGCTCCAGCTGACCGGCGGCCATACGCGCTGGAGCATCCACGCCGCCTGGCGCGACGACAAGCTGATGCTGCGCCAACAGCGCGGAGAGCCCGTGATGTTCATCGGAGCGAAGGACGCCGAGGCGCGTACGGTGCGCGACGGCATGCGCGTTCGCGTCTGGAACGACCTCGCGTCGTTCGAGGTGATGGCGAAGGTGTCACCCGCCCTGCGCCCCGGACAGCTGATCCTCTACCACGCGTGGGAGAACTATCAGTTCCCGAAGGGCAAGGGCTTCCAGAATCTGGTTCCGTCCCCGCTGAATCCCGTCGAACTCGCCGGGGGACAGTTCCACCTGCGGCCGATGACGATCTGCCTGCAGCCGAGCCACACTGATCGCGATACGCGCGTCGAGGTCGCACCCGTATGAGTCGCTCGTCGTTCTCGCGCCGGCAATTCGTGATCGGCGGCACCGTGGGCGCCGCAGCGGTCGGTCTCGGACTGTGGCGCTTGCGGTCGAAAACGGCCGTACCGGGGACACCCGGAACGACACCGAAGACGGTCGTCGCGGCGCCCGTCGCGTACGACGGCTTCGAGGATCTGTACCGTGGACGCTGGACCTGGGACAACGTGGTCCACACCTCGCATGCGCGCGCCAACTGCATCTCGGCCTGTTCGTGGAATGTCTTCGTGAAGGACGGCCTGGCCTGGCGCGAGGAGCAGAACGCGATCTACGAGGCCTCGGAGCCGGGGGTACCCGATTTCAACCCGCGCGGCTGCCAGAAGGGCGCCTGCTACACGCACTTGATGTACGAGCCGTCCCGCGTGCTGCACCCGCTGCGACGCGTGGGCGAACGCGGCGCGGGAAGCTGGAAGCGCGTTTCCTGGGACGATGCGCTCGGCGAGATCGCCGACGCCATCATCGACGCCTCGGTCGAGCAGAACACCGGTGCGGTGGTCTACGACCACGGCACCACCAACATCGACTTCGGCGCCGATACCGCGTCGGAGATGCGCATGTTCCGCTTCCTCAACGCGACCGTCATCGACTCCTGGGCGGGCGTCGGCGACATGCCCTACGGCGCGGTGCAGACCTGGGGCATGTACAACGTCGAGGGCACTTCAGACGACTGGTTCAAGTCCGACTACATCATCGTGTGGGTCGGCAATCCGTCCTACACGCGCATCCCCGAGATCCACTTCATGCACGAGGCGCGCTATCGGGGCGCCAAGTTCGTCGTGATCGCGCCGGACTACAACGCGACCTCCGTCCACGCCGACACCTGGCTCAACCCGCGCGTCGGCTCCGACGCGGCGCTCGCCCTCGGGATGGCACAGGTCCTGCTCGCCGAGGGCCTCCACGACGCCGAGTACGTGCGCGAACAGACCGACCTGCCGATCCTCGTGCGCGAAGACACCGGTCGCTACCTGCGCGAGTCCGACCTGCGCGCCGGCGGCAGCGATGCGCTGCTGTATTTCTGGGACGAAGCGCGCGACGCGCTCGCCCCGGTACCGGGATCGCGCGGCGAGGGCGGGAAGTCGATTGCGCTCGGCGCGCTGCGTCCGGCGCTCAGCGGCCGTCGCACGGTGCGCCTCGCGAACGGCGAGTCGATCGGCGTGCGGCCGATGCTCGAGGGACTGCGCGAACACCTCAACGAGGGCTACACGCCCGAGAAGGCCGCGGCCATCACGGGGGTCGGCGCCGCCACGATCCGGCGCGTCGCGCGCGAGTTGGCTGCGGCGCCGCGCGCGATGATCTATTCGTCGTGGGGCGCCTGCAAGCATTACCACAGCGACCTCTTCCAGCGCTCCAAGATCCTGCTGATGGCGCTCACGGGAAACCAGGGCAAGTCGGGCGGGGGACTGCGGGTCGCGTCGTGGTGGCCGGTCGAGGGCTTCGACAAGCTCTCCGGCGGACGCGACGTGCTGTCGCTGCGCATGCAGATGCGCGCGGCCTGGCGGATGGTCAGCGGCGGTTTCGGCTGGCGCGACATGGAGAACCTGATCATCGAGGCCACGCGCACCCGCGGCGACGTGCCGCTGATGCCGTTCCTCTACGCGCACGCCGGCTATGCGGAGATCTGGGACAAGCCCGAGTGGAACGATCCCGCGTTGCCGCGCCCGACGTCGGCCTACATGAAGGAGGCGGTCGAGAAGGAGTGGATTCCGATCCGCCCGCGACCGGGCACGGAGCCGCGCGTGTTCCTCTTCACCGGCCCCAACCCGCTGCGCCGCTGGCCGTCGCCGCAGATCGCCAAGAAGCACCTGTGGCCGAAGCTGCGCATGGTCGTCGACGTGAACTTCAAGGTCAGCACCTCCGGCCTGAACTCCGACATCATCCTGCCGACCGCCGGCTACTACGAGCGCGATTCGCTGAAGTACAGCCAGGCCTACCTGCCGTACCTGCTCGCGTGCGAGAAAGCCGTCGAGCCGCTCGGTGAGTCGAAGCCCGAGTGGGCGATCTTCGGCCTGCTGGCTCGCAAGATCGAGGAGCGCGCCAAGCAGCGCGGTGTCTCGACGGTGACGGACGTGGTGGGCGGCAGCGTCGACCTTTCGACGCTCTATGAGCGCTGGAGCGACGGCGGGCGCTTCCACGAGAACGACCCCAAGGCCGCGCTCGACTACATCCTTCGCAACACGCCGGTGACGGGAAGCAAGGGATGGGACGAGCTGGTGAAGCGGGGCATGCTGCCGATCGTCGAGCAGCCTGGCAGCCCGCACCCGCTCTACGCGGTCGCCACGGACTACAAGCCGGGACGCACGCTGTATCCGCATGCTCGCTTCGTCGAGGGCAAGGAAGTGTGGCCGACGCTCACCGGTCGCCAGCAGTTCCTGATCGACCATCCCTGGTACCTCGAGGCAGGCGAGGCGCTCCCCGTACACAAGGAAGCGCCGCGTGCCGGAGGCGACTATCCGCTGCGTCTGACGGGCGGCCACACGCGCTGGTCAATCCACGCGGCCTGGCGCGATTCGTCGCTGATGCTTCGCCTGCAGCGCGGCGAGCCGCTGCTCTACGTCGCGGCGGCCGACGCCGCGAAGCGCGGGATCCACGACGGCGACCAGGTCCGCGTCTTCAACGATCACGGATCCTTCCAGGCGATGGCCAAGGTCGCCGCCAGCGTGCAGCCCGGCCAGACGATCATCTACCACGCCTGGGAGCCGTACCAGCACAAAGGCTGGAAGGGGCAGCAGGAGCCGGTCGTGGCTCCGTGGAAGGCCTTGCACCTGCTCGGCGACTACGACCAGCTGCATTACCGTGTCATCTACGGCGCACCGGGACACTCTCCGCGCGGCGGTACCGTGGAAGTGGAGCGCATCGCGTGAAGGAGAACACCGTGGCGGAAGCGATTCCCATCGAAGACATGATTCGACTCGAAGACATGACGGGCGAAGCACAGCATGCTGCGACGCGCAGCCGGGCCTACGCCGCGCTGGTCTGGGCCTTCGACTACCCGGATGCGGAGTTCGTGGCGACGGTTCGCAGCGGTGCGCTCGCGGAGGCGCTCCGCGCCACACTGGGAGCCGTCGACCCGGCGCTCGCGGCGGGCGAATGGTCGCCGCTCGAAGACGCCGGCGCGACCGACGACGATCTCGCAGTCGAGTACACGAGGCTCTTCGACGTCGGCACCGGGGGCCCGCCCTGCCCGCTCTACGGCGGCCTCTACGGCGGCGCGCGCATGCAGAACATGGAAGAGTGCGTGCGCTTCTACAACCACTTCGGACTCACGCTCGCCGAGGCGCCGCGCGAGCTGCCGGACCACATCTCGACGCAGCTCGAGTTCCTGCATTTCCTCGCCTTCCGCGAGGCCGAAGCATGGCGCGATGGCCGCGATCCGGGCCCGTGGCAGCGCGCCGGACGCGACTTCCTCGAGCGTCACCCGGGACGCTGGGTGCCCAAGCTGCGCGAGCGGCTCGCGCAGCAGAATCCGCTGCCGTTCTTTGCGGCACTCGTGGACCGGCTCGAACGCTTCCTCGCGCACCAACGCGGCCAGCGACCGCTCTGAACGACGAGCGCTGCGGACTGCAGTCCGCAGCGCTCGTGGAGCGCGCCGCTATCCGAGCTTGGCGCGCAGTGTGTCGCGCTCGCGCTCGAAGCGTTCCCGCAGTGCACGTGCGTCGTGGCGCAGTGCCGCGGCCGCGTAGGCCTCCTGGATCGCGCGCCGTTCTTCGTCGGGAACAGACTGCTCTGCCATCGGGTAGAGGACGTTGTTCTCCTTCGCGATGTGCTGCGTCAGCAGGCCGCAGAAGTCGCGACTCGCACCGAGCAGGGTTTCCAGATCGCGAGCCCGAAACGCCTCGCCCATGCGGGCACGAAGCGCGCGTCCGATGGCGTGCTCGTGGAGCATCACCGGAATCGGCCCGCAGTGGGTGATCGCGCGCTCCAGGACGCCGAACAGCACGTCCTCTTCCTTGGCGTGGTGGAACTGATCGGAGTACGCGCCGAGGAACTCGTCGACCACGGGGAAGTGGATCGCAAGCGGTGACTCCGCGAACGACCCGCGCGAGAGCCGAGCCAGCTCCCCGATCAGATCGATCCATTCCAGGATCAAGTCGTGCTCGTCGCGAAGTTCTTGGGTGATGTCGAGGCGTTCCATCGCAGGTCTCCCGTTGCTCGGACGTAGAAGCAAGATCGTCCGCAAGCCTACATTCTGGTATGACCGCACGCAGATCGGGGATCGTCCGCGGCTGGGATCGACGCCGCGCCCGTGGGACTGCGAACGACGAACGGGAACCTCACCTGCGGCGCGCGGGCCGGGTCGTGCGGGCGCCGAGGAAGCGCGGCTGGAAGATCAGCACGAGCGCCGGGATCACGGTGAGCGTCGCGAGACAGCTGGTGGCCATCATCAGCGAGACGTAGCCGCCGAGCTGGCGCCAGAGCGCGAAGTCGGAGGCGAGCAGCGTGGCATTGCCCGCGGCGATCGCGGAGGCGACGAAGAAGATCGCGCGGCCGGAGCTGTGCATCGTCGCGTGGATCGCATCCTCGAGCGTTCGTCCGGCGCGCACTTCCTCGCGCAGACGGAACAGCAGGTAGATCGCGAAGTCGGCGCCGAGCGAGACACCCATCGCCGTGTAGCTCGCCGTCGCGAAGCTGAGCCAGCTCCCGATCCAGCCCATCACGCCGAGATTCACGAGGGCGGCGCACAGTAGCGGCGCCAGCACGAGCAGACCGGCGGCCAGCGAGCGGAACACCAGCGCCGACAGCACGAAGATCACCGTCGCGATCTGCGCGATGTTCTCGAGCTTGTGGCGCACGACGGTCGAGTTGTTCGCCGCCGCCTGTCCCAGCTCGCCGCCGCCGACCGAAACCCGCACTCCGGGCGGGAACTCGCGCGCAGCGACGACGCGCAACTTCGCGAAGAGCGCTTCGACCCACGCGACGCGGTCCTTGCGCGAGAGCGCGTGGATCGCGCCGGTCCGGTAGTCGGAAGTCACGACGCGCGACAGGTCGCCTGGCTCGAAGAACAGCAGGTACTGCTCGATGGCCTCGCGGCTGTCGGGCACCGCGTACGCCTCGGGCGCACCGTCGTTCATCGCGCGGTTCATCACCTGCACGTAGTCGGCGAGCGAGACGGTGCTGGTGATCGCCTCCTCCTCGCGGAAGCTGCGCTGCAGGGCGGCCATGCCGCGCAGCACCTGCGGATCGAGCAGCGCGTCGGGCGCGTCGCCCTCGATCAGCACGCGGATCGTCGAGGTGCCGGTGAAGCGCGCGCGGATCGCGTTGTCGGCGGCGATCACGGGGGCGTCCGCGTCGAACCACGAGCGGAACGCGCTGTTCACCTCGATGCGGAAGATCCCGAGCGACATGAGCGTCACGGCGAGCGCTGCCAGCGCGATCGCCGCGCGCGGTTGCGCCAACACGGCGCGCGTGAGGCCGTCGAGCGCCGGGTCGAGCAGCGTGTGGCTGCGCTCGCGCAGCGCTTCCGCCGAACGCGGCGCGCGCAACAGCGCGCGGCAGGCGGGGATGA
>JAGSPS010000132.1 GCA_018262315.1 Deltaproteobacteria bacterium
CGGTGACGCCCACGGCGTCGTTGGCGCTCACCGGGATCACGGGTCACCTGGCGCTGGCGCTGCACTACGAATGGGTGCACTTCCTGGCACACACGTGCGTGCAGCCACGCCGCGCCTACTACCAACGGCTGCGCGACAATCACCGCCGGCACCACTTCAAGAACGAGCACTACTGGTTCGGCGTGACGATGCTGGGCGGCGATCGGCTGCTTCGCACGGCTCCGGCCGTCGCCGCGGTTCCGACGTCGCCCACCGCGCGCAGCCTCGAGCACGGCGGTCGCGATGCCGCCTAGCGATCGGCGCACGCCGCTGCGCCGCATCGCGCGTGCCATCGCGATGCTGCTCGCGCTCGGCGTTGCGGCCGGCGCCGTGCTGCTGTTGCACGCGCACATCCAGATCCGCGGTATCGACCCGGATTTGCCCTCGCTCGAGGCCGTGCGCGCGCAGGCCGATCTCGGCGAGTTGCCGATCCGCGTCTCCACCTGGAACACCGCGAGTCAGGTGACGCCGCGCAAGCAGGTTCTCGAAGCCAGTCTCGACCCCGATCCGCAAGCGCCCTACGTGATGAGCCACGCGGTGTTCCTGCTCGAATGGGCGGATGGACGCGCGCTTCTCGTCGACGCGGGGATGGATCGCGAACAGGCGCAGTCGTTCGGACGTCCCATCGAGTGGGTGGGCGGCGCGCCGATCGTGCCGCACGGGGGAATCGCCGAGCGTCTCGGTTCCGCCCTTGCGGGGCGCCCGCTCGCGATTGCCTTCACGCACCTGCACAGCGATCACGTCGGGGGCGTCGTCTCGCTGTGTGGCGCTTTGCCGGGCGGGACACGCATACGGGTCTTCCAGACTCCGGCGCAGACGGATCTGGTGAACTTCACCACGTATCCCGGGCGGGCGGCACTCGATCGCGCCGGCTGCCTCGTGCGCGAGCGACTCCCCGATGTGTCGCTCGCCGCGCTCCCCGGTTACCCGGGGGCCTTCGTGATCCGCGCCGCAGGACACACGCCGGGCAGCCAGATGGTGGGCGCATGGGTGCGCGAGAGTTCCGGCGTGCGCGGCTTCCTCTTCGCGGGCGACGCCGCGAACGCCATCGACGGCGTGCGGCGCGACGTTCCGAAACCGCGCGCGTACCGGTTCTTCGTCGTACCCGAGTCCGAGCACCGGCAGACGCGCATGCGCGGCTTCCTGCGCGAAGCCGAGCAGGCGGGGATCGTCGTTGCGCTCGCGCACGACGAGCGCCACCTCGCGACCACCGGGATTCCCGTCTTCGGCGACTGATCCGGCTGTCGCCGGGCCGCTCTACGCGCCGCGGCGCGCGTCGAGTTGCACCGCGATCTCGGCCCAGCGCTCGGGCGTGAGGGGAAAACGGCGGAAGACGAGCCACGCGGCGACGATCAGGAACGTCGTCGGAACCGCGAAGAGCAGTTTGATGCCGAGCAACGTCGCGTCGCTCTGCACCGCGTGGGGCCGATAGCCGATCAGGTCGAGCCCGACGCCGACGCTGCCCGCGGCGAATGCGAAGGCGCACTTGCGCAGCAACGCCGCGAAGCCGGCGAAGAGGCCCTCGCGGCGCTCGCCGGTTTCGAGTTCGTCGAGTTCGGCGATGTCGGCGTTCAGCGCGTACAGCAGCGTCCAGAAACCGACGTTCGCGGCGCCCGCGAAGGTCATCACGGCGACCAGCGGCGCCAGCGCGCCAGGGCGCAGCGCGAACACGCTCATGAACGCGAGCGACGAGACCACGAGCCCGAGCCGGAACGCGAACGCCTTGCCCCGGCGCCGCGCAACGGACACCCAGAACGGATACGAGGCGAGGGCGCCCGCGATGTTCGCGATGAACATCGATCCCTGTATGAGCGGATCGGAGATGCCCGCGACGTACTCGAGTACGAAGAGGAAGAGCGCCGAGACGAACGCCAGCGAGAGTGCCGCGAGCGCGCTCGCCACCGAGAGCACGCGGAACGCCTGATTGCGGCGCAGCGCGGCGATTCCCTCGCGAAACGAAACCGTCGTCGGGCGGCGGAACCGCGGGTCTTCGTAGCTGCCGCGATACGTCCACAGCAGCGCCGCGATCGCCAGCATGCCGCCGCAGAGGCCGGTGAGGCCGTAGGCGCCGCGCGCGACGACCGCGTCCGCACCGGAACTTGCGTCGTCGCCGGCCAGGGCGGCGCGCAGCGCGAACGGCAGCAGCAGACCGACCAGGTCGCCGACGTTGCCGAGCGCCTCGCGCCACGCCGCCATGCGCGTGCGTTCGTGGTAGGACTGCGCCATCTCGGGAATCAGCCCGAGCACCGGCACGTGTACGACGTTGGCGGCGCTGAACTGGAGCAGCAACAGCACGCCGAGGTAGAGACCGAGCATCGCGCCATCGAGCGACTCGGGTGGCGCCAGCACGGCTGCGAAGCTGAGGCCAAAGGGCAGCGCGCCGAGCAGGATGTATGGGCGTCGCCGTCCCCACCTCCAGCGCGTTCGATCCGAAATCTGGCCCATCACGATGCCGAAGACGGCGTCCCAGAGCGTCGCCACGAAGAGCGCCGCGCTGATCCAAAGCGGCGCCAGTCCCACCGCGTCGGTGTAGAAGATGAACAGGTGCACGCCGAGGCAGGTGCCGATGACGTTCTGCGCGAAACCGGACGAACCAAAGGCGGCGAGCGCGCGCGTGGGGACGCGATGGAAGTCGCGCGGAACCGCCATGCTCGTCGTCACCCTCCCCACGCAGCGCGCGCAGCATAGGTGCTTCGCGCCGCTTCGCGCGTGGCCGCGGGAAGAATCTCGGCTGCGTCGCCGGGCTCCGCGGCTATGCTGCGCCGGCGCTGCCGCGCGGAGGAGCCGATGAACGAAGCTGCGAGCCACGCCGCCGCGCCCGATGCCGCGGATCGCACGCGGGCGTTCCTCTGGATCACCGTCGCGTATCTCGCCGCGATGGTGGCCGCCCTCGTCACCGGGATCGTGTGCGGCGAGCGCCATCCGATCGCCGTGGCATTTGCGGCCGACGTCGCGGCGACGCTCGCGATCTTCGCGTTCAGCTTCGCGTTCGGGAACTCGAGCTTCTACGACGCGTACTGGAGCGTCGCGCCGCCGCTCGTCGCGCTGTGGTTCGTGGTTGCGCCCGGCTCGGAAGGCATCGCCACGCGGCAGTGCCTCGTCGTCGCGCTGGTCCTGCTCTGGGCGCTGCGCCTCACCTTCAACTGGGCGCGCGGCTGGAGCGGGCTCGATCACGAAGATTGGCGCTACGTCGACCTGCGCCGCAAGGCCGGCCGCATCGGCTACTGGTTCGTCAGTCTGTTCGGGCTGCACGGGATGCCGACCGCGATCGTGTTCCTCGGTGTGCTGCCGTTGTGGCCGGCGCTCGCGAGCGGAACACGCCCGCTCGGCTGGCTCGACGGGGTCGCCGCCGCGGTGACGCTCGCGGGTGTCGGATTCGAGTTCTTTGCCGACAACACGCTGCGCCGCTTCCGCCTCTCGAACCCGCCGTCCGACGCGATCCTCGAACGCGGCCTGTGGGCGTGGTCGCGCAACCCGAACTATCTCGGCGAGATGCTCTTCTGGTTCGGGCTCGCGCTCTTCTCGTTCGCCGCCGCGGGCTTCGTGTGGTGGGCGTGGCTCGGTGCGCCGGTGATGGTGGCGATGTTCCTCGGCACCAGCATCCCGATGAAGGAGTCGCGCATGCTCGCGCGGCGACCCGCGTACGCCGAGCGCCAGCGCCGCGTGAGCCTCGTGATCCCGCGTCCGCCGCGGCGCTAGCCGTCGAGGTTCACGACACCGGCGAATGCCAACGCGCCGAGTACCACGCAGAGCGCGATGCGATACCAGCCGAACGGCGCGAGTCCGTGGCGCTGCAGGAATCCCACCAGCCAGCGTACGGCGATCGCCGCGGACAACGCTGCGACCGCGAAGCCGAGCACGACCGGCGCGATCCCGAGCTGCTCGAAGAGGTTCGGCGCGCCGGTCTGCTGGGCGGCGACGAGATTTTTCAGGAGCTTGTAACCGCACGCCGCGCCGAGTGTGGGAACACCGAGCAGGAACGAAAACTCCGCAGCGTCGCGTGCGCGCAAGCCGAGCAGCACGCCGCCCGCAATCGTCATCATCGAGCGCGAAGTGCCGGGCCACATCGCCGCGCATTGGAAGAGCCCGATCGCGAGCGCGCGCTGCCAGGTCAGTGACTCGATGCTGCTGCCTTGCCCGGGCGCGTGATGGCGATCGAGCCAGATCATCCACAGACCGCCCGCGAGGAGCGCTGCCAGTACCGGCGCGGCGTGGAAAAGATGTCGTTCGATGGGATCGTCGAGCAGCGGGCCGAGTGCCGCGGCCGGCAGAAACGCCACCGCGAGTTGGCCGAGCAGGCGGCGTCCCGCGGCGTCGCGACCGGCCAGACCGCGCAACATCTGGAGCACGCGGTTCCAGTAGAGGCCGATTACCGCGAGGATCGCGCCGCCCTGGATCGCGATCTCGAAGG
Source organism: Deltaproteobacteria bacterium (assembly GCA_018262315.1). Lineage (GTDB taxonomy): Bacteria > Myxococcota_A > UBA9160 > UBA9160 > PR03 > PR03. Next base: position 4,451 of record JAGSPS010000132.1, read on the forward strand.
CCGCGACGGATTCCCGGCTCGCGGGCGTCACCAGGCCGAGTAGCGACGACGTGAGGATCAGATGTCCCGTCGAAGAGATCGGCAGATACTCGGTGATGCCCTCGACCAGTCCGAGGACGACGGCGTGCCACCACTCCAACGGAGATCCCCCGCGATCGCCGCGCGCTCTCTATCGCATTCTCGGCACCCCTGCACTGGGAGGCGCCGGTTCGGGCGCCCACAATCTCCTCAGTACGACCTGCCGTTCTGCCGATTCGCTGCCGTAGCGGGGGGGCGACATGGCAGGGCTCGGCACGGCCGCGGCGATTGCATTGGGCCTCTCGCAGCTCGCGTACCTCTGCGCGATGGCGACGCTGGGCGTGCGCCTCGCTCTGCTTGCCCGTCGCACGCGTCAGGTTCCCGAGCTGCTGCTCGCGGCTCACTTCCTGCTCTGCTGCACGTTCGGCTATGCGCTCCAGGGATCCGGGCATGCGCTCGCGATCGAGCCCGGTGCGTCGCGCCCTCTGGTCGCGACCTTGCTGAGTCTCGGGCACGGGGCGTCGGTGCTGGGCGTCGCGAGCGTGCTCGCCTTCAACTACTGGGTGTTTCGGCGTGGTACGAGGCTCGGGCGGGGGCTGCTCGCGGGCGGCGTCGCGTGGCTCGTCGTCGGTTACATCGGTTGCGCCGCGAGCGGCGCCTTCTGGCACGGGCGGCCGGAGGGGCTTTGGTTCTGGCTGCTCTATTCCGGATTCACGGCGGCATCGCTCTGGACGCTCAGCGAGCCGCTCCTCTACTTTGCGGCGCTGCGCAAGCGGCTGCGCCTCGGTCTCGCCGAACCGCTCGTGGTCGACCGCTTCCTGCTTTGGGGCGTCGGTTCGGTGGCGCGCTTCGCGATGCTCGCAATCGGCGCCTTCTCGATGCTGAGCATGTCGGGCGACACGTCCGACCTCGCCGCGATCGCCGCGCCGACGTTCCTCGCGTCGGGTCTGGCCGGAATCGTCGTGGCGGTGAGCTACGGCCTCGCGTTCTTCCCGCCGCGCAGCTACGTCGCGTTCGTGGCGGGGCGCGCCGGGTCGCGGCGCTAGAAACGACCCCTTCGGAGCGGGGCGTTGCGCCCCAGCTCTGTGACTCAGAGGTCCAAGCTCGAGCCTGGCGCGGCACGCCGCGCGGCTGCGGCCGGGAGGCACGCCGTTTGCGAATCTAACGGCGATGCATTGGACGCGGGCGGTGGTAGCGATCGGGCTGATCGGGCAGGCGGGAGCTGTCGCCCGGATCGGGGATCTCGGCATCGCCGCGACGCTGCTCCTGCTCGTCGCCGCCGTGGTTGCTGCGATCTTGCTCACGCGAGCCGCGCCGGCGACGGCCTTGATGATTGGTTGGGGCGGCCTCGGCATGACGCTCGGGTGGTGGGCGGATCTCGGCTTCCGCAGCGCGGTCGAGGTCGCCCAGCACAGCGGGATCGACGCGATCTGGTGTCGTGCGCCGGCGCTCGGAAGCGCGTGGCACGTCGTGCCAGGCGTCGGGCATCTCGTATCGTGGATGAACGCCGGGATGCTCCTGTTCGGAGTGCCTGCTGCGGCTTTCCTTCTGCGACCGTCGTCTCTGCTGCGCTGCACGCTCGGGATGATCCTCGGGATGAGCGCCGGCTCGCGACTCGCGGCGGCCGTCGCGTCGGGACTGGATCCGGCAGCGGCGGTGCTCGTCGACCATGCGCTCATGAGTGCGGGGATGATTGGCGGCATGCTCGGTATCGAGCACCTGCCCTGGCCGCGCGCTCAGATGCCGCGGAACGCGGCGATCGCGACCAGCGCGCAGCCGGCGATCGTCACGAGGAAGCCAGCCGCGCCCGCGTAGCACCAGCCGAGCACACGCGTGCGGACCGTGTCCGGCAATGCGTCGTGCAACGAGGTGGGATTCAGCCACCAGCGTGCGGGCAGGCGCTGCGCGCGGAGCAGGGCGTTTCGCAGCGCGAGGTGGTAGACGGCGCCGGCTGGCACGCCGAACGCGAGCCCGGCCGCGGTAGTCCAGAACCCCATCACCGCCAGCGTCGCCGGCGAGATCGCGAGGAGTGCGGCGAGCGCGCCGAAGACCACGAGCAGCGTCAATGCGATCAACGCCTCGCCCATCGCCTCCCGTATCGACCGGCGCCGTTGCGCACTCGAGCGCTAGCGTGACTTGGGGACGTTCCTGAAGGCAACAAAGGCAACGGAGCAGGAACGTCCCCAAAGCAACGGGAGGGCGCATGAGAGCAGCGGTGTTGGAGCGGGCGGGGGAGGGGATTCGGGTCTGGGAGGACGTCGCGATTGCGGAGCCGGGGATCGGGCAGGTGCGGGTGCGGGTTTCGCATTGCGGGGTCTGTCACTCGGATCTGAGTATCGCCGACGGCGTGTTCCCGGCGCCGCTGCCGATCGTGCTGGGGCACGAGGCGGCGGGCGTCGTCGATGCGATCGGCCCCGGCGTCACGGGGCTCACGCCGGGCGATGCGGTCGTACTCACGCCCGCGCCGCCCTGCGGTCGGTGCTACTGGTGCGTGCGCGGCGAGACAGCACTCTGTGTCGACGCCCTGGGCATCGTGACCAACACCTTCGCCGACGGGACGACCGGTCTCTCGCGCGGCGGCGCGATCGTCTACCGCGGGCTCAACGTCGGCGCCTTCGCCGAGTACGTGGTGACGACCGCGAACGGCGCGGTGAAGGTGGGCCGCGACGTGCCGCTCGACGTCGCGTGCGTGATCGGCTGCGCGGTGCAGACGGGCGTCGGCGCGGTGCTCAACACGGCGCGCGTGCCCGAAGGCGCGACGGTGCTGGTGATGGGGCTCGGCGGCATCGGCCTGTCGACGGTGCAGGGCGCGCGGCTCGCAGGCGCGGCGCGCATCTTCGCGTCGGACCCGCTGCCCGAGCGCCGCAAGGCGGCCGAGACCTTCGGCGCGACCGACCTGCTCGACCCGAACGCCGAAGATGTGGCGGTGCGTGTGCGCGAGGCGACGGGGGTGGGCGCCGACTTCGCGTTCGAGACGGCGGGTCGCGCGAGCCTCGTGTCGGTGGGACTCGCGGCGACGCGCAACGGTGGCACCGTGGTGTGTGTCGGTGCGCCGCCGATCACCGAGAAGATCGAGATCGCCCCTGCCGCGCTGTTCACCGTCAGCGAGAAGAAACTCGTCGGCTGCATCCTCGGCTCGTCGAACTCGCTGTTCGAGATCCCGCGCCTCGTCGCGCTGTGGCGCGCGGGGCGACTCGATCTCGAGGGGCTGATCACCGCGCGCCGCCCGCTCGCGGAAGTGGATCGCGCGCTTGCAGACCTGCGCGAGGGCCGCGGCATTCGCACGGTGTTGGAGGTGTGAGGGGCCGCTCTCCTCGCTAGGCTGAGCCGTCATGAAACAATACTGGGCGCGACACCAGGGCAAGTTTCGCTGGGGCGTGCGCACGCCGCTCGAGACTTCGGGCGATTTCTACAAGACCGCCGCTGGCTTGTTCTTCGTGTGGGCGGATCGCGTCGAGCTGCGCGACGGGAGCCTCGTGTTCATGAACGACACGGGCGCAATCCAGGGCGCGATTGCGGCAGGGCGCTGGGACGCGTTCTTCGAAGCCGGCGCCGACGATTCGCCCCAGTCGGTCGAAACCAGGCGCTAGGAGGAGTCGACGATGCGGACCCGTTCTCCCATTTCTCGGTTTCAATTTTCCCTTGTGGCCTTCGCGCTCGCCGGCGCGCTGCTTTCCGGTTG
>JAGSPS010000133.1 GCA_018262315.1 Deltaproteobacteria bacterium
TCGGCGATCCAGATCGGCAATCCGGTCTCGATCGAGAAGGCAATCGACGCGATCACGCGCTACGACGGCATCGTCGAGCAGGCGAGCGAGGCGGAGCTGGCCGAGGCCTGCGCCCACGCCGATCGCACGGGTCTCTTCAACTGCCCGCACACGGGTGTGGCGCTCGCCGCGACCGCGAAGCTGGTGAAGAGCGGCGTGATCCGGAAGAGCGATCGCGTGGTGGTGATCTCCACCGCGCACGGGCTCAAGTTCGTCGACTTCAAGGTGAAGTATCACTCGATGACGCTCGCGGACATCGCTCCCGAGATCCCGAACCCGCCGATCGCGTTGCCCGCTCGCTACCAGAGTGTGCGCGACGAGATGCTGCGGCAGATCGAACGGCGCTTTGGCAGGTAGCGCGTGTTCACCGGAATCATCGAGACGGTCGGGCGCGTCGCCGGCATCGAGGCGCAGGGCGAAAAGACGCGGCTCGCGATCGAGTCAGCATTCGTCGCCGACGGCCTGCCGATCGGCGCGAGCATCGCGGTGAACGGCGCCTGTCTCACGGTGGTCGCGGTGACTCCCCGCCAGGTAATCTTCGAGGCCGTGCGCGAGACGCTCGATCGCACCTCGCTCGGCGACCTGCGGATCGGCTCGCGCGTGAACCTCGAGCGCGCGCTGCGCGCCGACGGTCGCTTCGACGGCCACATCGTGCAGGGCCACGTCGACGGCACCGGCCGCGTGCGCGCGATCGAGCGCCAGGGTGACGACGTGCGCTTCGCGGTCGACTGCGAGCCGGAATTCGCGGCGTGGTTGGTGCCGAAGGGCTCGATCGCGATCGACGGCGTGTCGCTGACGCTGGTGCAGGTCGGGGCCGCAGGCTTCGACGTCGCGCTGATCCCACACACGCTCGTGGCCACGAACCTCGCCGATCGGCAGCCGGGCGATCGCGTGAATCTCGAAGCCGACGTGCTCGGGAAGTACGTGCAGAAATACCTGGAGCGCCTTCACCGTGGCGTGGGAGAGGGCACGCGATGAGAACGCGGCTTGCGTTGGGGCTGCTGCTGCTGTGGGCCGCTGCGTGCGCGCGGGTGCCGGTCGTGATCGAGTCGGATGCGGCCGAGCGGAGCGCAAGCCTGAAGACGTGGGCGTGGCTGCAGCGGCCGCCGGTGGCGCGCGGCGAAGCGGAGTTCGGGGCCGTGGAAGAGCGCGTGCGCCCGGCGGTCGAGCGCGAACTCGGCGCGCGGCGCCTGCGGAAGGTCGAACGCGAGCGCCCCGATTTCCTGGTCACCTACTACGCTGCGATCGAGAAGCCGATCGCCGCGAATGCGATCACCTACGCTGCGGGCGTGCCGCTCATGACGAGGCCGGTGACGAGCTACGAGCGCGGTTCGTTCGTGCTCGACGTGCTCGACGCGAGGACCGGCAAGCTGCTCTGGCGTGGCGTGGGGCGTCGCGTCTTCGATCCGAAACAGACCCCCGAGCAGCGCAGCGAACGCATCGACGCCGCGGTCGCCTCGGTGATCGACGAGTTCGCCCCACTCTGAAACGGACCGTGCAGGCCGCAACGCCGATGCGGCAGCCAGGGAGACACGCGTGAACCGCATGCTCGACGTCGCCACGTCGCTCTTCGCCAGCGTCGCTCGCCTGGGAGGCGGACTGCGCGTGGAGGAACTGGGCGAACGCCCCAAGAAGCCGCTCGAACTCTACGAGTTCGAGAGCTGTCCCTATTGTCGCAAGGTGCGCGAGGTGTTGACCGCGCTCGACCTCGAGACGCGCATCTACCCGTGTCCGAAGGGCGGCACGCGCTTCCGCAGCGTGGTGCGCGAGCGCGGCGGCAAGGAGCAGTTCCCGTATCTCGTCGATCCGAACACCGGCGAGGCGATGTACGAGTCGAGCGACATCGTCCGCCATCTCTTTGCGGAATACGGCACCGGCGCGGTGCCGTGGCTCTACTCCGGCGGACCGCTCTTCGACGCGACCTCGACGCTCGCGAGCGCCTGGCGCCTGGGTGCGGGCGTGCGTGCATCGGAGTCGCAGCCGCCGGCGCTGCCGCTCGAACTGTGGAGCTTCGAGGCGTCGCCGTACTGCCGCATCGTGCGCGAGACGCTGTGCAGCCTGGAGATTCCGTACCTGCTGCACAACGTCGGCAAGAACAGCCCCAGTCGCGAGGCGTTCGTGGAGCGTTCGGGCAAGATGCAGGTGCCGTTCCTGGTGGATCCGAACCGGGCGGTGGAGATGTTCGAGTCGGCCGACATCGTCCGCTACCTGAACGCGACGTACGGCGCGCGTTAGCGGCGCGCTGCGATCACGACAACCGCTCGAGGAACAGCGTTGCGATTCCCAGGAACGCGAAGAACGCCACCGCATCCGTGAAGGTCGTGACGAGCACGCCGGAGCCCAGGGCCGGATCCTGCTGCAACGCTTTCAGCGTCAGCGGCACCGCGGCGCCTGCGAGTCCCGCGACGGCCATGCTCAGCAGCATCGCGACGAACACGACCAGACCGAAGATCGGGGAGCCGCCCCAGTAGTAGGCGACGCTGGCGCCGAGACAGCCGGTGACGGCTCCGACCGCGATGCAGACCAGGAACTGCTTGCCGACTGCGCGCAGGCCGCTCGAGAATTCGGTTTCGCCGAGTGCGATGCCGCGCGCGACGACCGTAAGAGCCTGGACGCCGGTGTTGCCCGCCATGCCGGCGACGACGGGCATGAAGATCGCGAGCGTCACGACCTGCTCGATGGTGTGCCGGAAGAGCCCCACCACGGAGGCCGCGAGGAAGGCGGTGGCGAGATTCACCACCATCCACGGCAGGCGCTTGCGCACCGAGAGTCCGACGGGAGAGAAGACGCGCTCTTCCTCGTCGAGACCGGCGAGGTTGTAGATGTCCTCGGTGGCCTCCTCGTGGATGACGTCGATGACGTCGTCCACGGTGATCAGGCCGAGCATGCGGCCGTCGGCATCGACGACGGGAATGGCGAGCAGGTTGTAGCGGGCGACGATGCGCGCGACTTCTTCCTGGTCGGTGTCGGCGCGCACGCTCACCGGTTCGCGGAGCATCAGCTCGCCGCAGGGCCGATCGGGCGCCGCGGTGACGAGGCGGCGGATCGGCACGACGCCCTGCAGCAGGCGTTCGTCGTCGGCGACGTAGAGGTAGAGGATCGCGTCGGTCTCGCCGCGACTGCCGCGCGCGCGGATGTGGTCGATCGCCTCCTGCGCCGTCATCTTGGCGTCGAGCGCGACGAAGTCGGTGGTCATCACGCGGCCGGCGCTGTGTTCGGGATACAGCTCGGCCTTGCGCAGGTCGGCGCGGCAGTCCTCAGCGAGCAGACCCACCACCGCGCTGCGTCGCTCTTCGGGGAGTTCGGCGACCAGGTGCACGATGTCGTCGACTTCGAGGCGTCCGAGCACGTCGGCGAGGCGATCGTCGCCCACCGCCTCGACGACCTGTCGGAAGATCTCGGGCGGCAGCTCCGAGATGGTGCTCGCCGCGCGACGCTGCTGGAAGAGGAGGTCGACGATGGTGCGGGTCTCGTCCTGGCTGAGATTCGCGAGTAGCGGGCCGAGGTCCGCGGCGTGGACGCGCGCGATGAGCCGCTCAGCGCGCGTCGTGAGCCCGCTCGCCAGCAGACGGCGGAGGATGCGGGTCGTCAGTTCGGGAGTCGCCATCGCGCGCCTCGGCTCGCCCAGATTGGATCCCGCGACCGGAGCCGCCGGGCGTTCTCGCGGGATGCTCAGACGGATCGGTTCAGCGGCCCTCTCGTTCGCTCGGTTTTCGAGCACGTCGTTTCCATCTTCGGCAGCGGACTCATGACCGAACCAGACAGCCGGTGCTGGCGACGCAGCGACCTTCTGATCGGCTGGCGCGTGGGCCGTCCTGAGCCAGACGTGGTTAGAATCGCGCAATGGATGCTCGAACCCTTCGCGTCGTCGTCGTGCCGCATACCCACTGGGACCGCGAGTGGTACCGGACGCACGAGCAATTCCGCGTCCGCCTCGTCACGCTGGTCGACGCGCTGCTCGAGCTGCTGGAGCGCGATCCCGCATTCCGTCACTTCATGCTGGACGGGCAGACCATCGTCGTCGACGACTATCTCGAAGTGCGTCCGAACGCGCGGCCCCGCATCGAGAAGCTGGTGCGCGAGGGACGGCTCGCCGTGGGACCCTGGCACGTACTGCCCGACGAGTGGCTGGTCTCGGGCGAAGCGCTGATCCGCAACCTGCGGCTGGGGCTCTCCAAGGCGGACGCGCTGGGCGGGGCGATGCGGGTCGGCTACGTCCCCGACCAGTTCGGTCACGTCGGCCAGCTCCCGCAGCTCTTCGCGGGTTTCGGCCTTCCTGCCGCCGTACTGTGGCGCGGCGTGGGCGCCGATGTGGACCGCACGCTCTTCACGTGGGAGGGGCCGGACGGCACGCGGATTCCGGTCGTCTACCTGATGCACGGCTACGGGAACGCGGTGAACCTGCCGACCGACCCGGCGGCGCTCGCGGCGCGCATCGAGGCCGAAGCGGGCGAGCTCGCCAAGCACTCCGACGTCTCGACGCTGCTCTTCATGAACGGCAGCGATCACGAGCGACCGAACCCCGCGCTGCCGCGCGCGCTCGAAGCGCTGCGCGCGCTTCCTCTCACGGGCATCGACGTCGAGATCGGCTCGCTCGCGGAGTTCGTCGCGCGGGCGCTCGAAGAAGCGCCGGCGACGATGCCCCGACACCGGGGTGAACTGCGCTCTGGATTGCGTGCACCGCTGCTGCCGGGCTGCGCCTCCGCGCGCGCGAGCCAGAAGCTGCGCGAGTTCGAGAACGATCGGCTGCTGACGCGCTATCTCGAGCCGCTCGCGGCGTGGCTCGGTGCGCTCGGTGGCGAAGCCGATCGCGAGACGATCGCGTTCGCGTGGCGCGTCGCGCTCGAGAATCATCCTCACGACTCGGTGTGCGGCTGCTCGATCGACGCGGTGCACGCGCAGATGGAGACGCGCTACGACCGCGTCGCGGAAATTGCGGGAACCCAGCTCGAACGCGTGCGCGCGGCGCTCGCGCGCCAGGTCGCGGTGCCGCGCGCTGGGTTCGGCAAAGGTGCGGGCGCGCCGCTGCTGGTCTGGAATCCGAACGCCGCGGGTCGCGCGGGCGTCGACGCCGAGATCGAAGTGCCGCTGCCGGTGACGAAGCGGGGCGCGCCGCGTCCGTTCCACCTGCGGCGCGCCGACGGTACGCGGATTCCCGTCGCGGCGGAACTGCTGCAGCCGGCTGGCGCATTGCACGCGGGCGTCTTCGAACGCCGCGGCGTACTCGCGCTGCTGCCCGGTCTTCGCAGCGAGTTCGACGGCCTCTACGCCAGCGGGATCGAGGCCGCAAAGGTCGGCGAGCGCGTGCACGTACGCGTGCGGCTCGGTGCCACGCCCGATCCCCATTTCGACCTCGAGGCGGAGCGCCGCGCGCTGCAGGCGCTGCTCGCAGACGAGTCGATCCGCGACGTGGCGGTCGAAACCTGGCAGCCCCCGCGCGTGCGGCTGCGCTTCGCGGACGATCTCCCCGGTCACGGATTGCGCGCCTATCGACTCGCGCCGGGCGCCGCGCCGCCGCTGGAGCCGATGGCCGCGGCGACGCTGGCGGGCGGCGGCGCCTTCATCGAGAACGCGGCGTGGCGCGTCGAGGTCGATGCCCGTGGACGCGTGACGCTGACGTCGAGGGCGCATGGGTTGCGCATCGAAGATGCGCTCGTACTCCGCTCCGAAGGCGACCGCGGCGACGAATACAACTTCGACCCGGTACCCGGTGGCGCCGTGGTCGAACGCCTGGAACGTGCGCGTGTGCGGATCCTGCAACGCGGCGCCGCAGAGGTGGCGTTGCGCGTCGAAGCGACGCTTCGCGTTCCCCGCGAAGTGGCGCCGTCACGCGACGCGCGCAGCGAGCGCTGCGTGGCGCTCCCGATCGCACTCGAGCTGCGCCTCGCCGCGGGTCTCGAACGTCTCGACGTCGCGCTCACGATCGACAACACGGCGCGCGACCACCGGCTGCGCCTTCACTGCCGCGCGCCGTTCGCGTCGCAGCGCTTCGAGGTGGAGTCGGCGTTCGAGATCGCCGAGCGTCCGATCGAGCCGCCGCCCGACGCGTTCGGATCGCCGCGTCCGGCAGAGTTTCCGATCGGCGCGGTACCGCAGCGGAGCTTCGCGACGTTGTTGGGCAGAAGCGGGCTTGCGCTCACGGTGGCGAATCGCGGTGTCGCGGAGGTCGAGGCGGTATCGGAGGCCGATGGGCGCGGCGCGTTGGCGTTGACGGTGCTGCGCGCCGTGGGATGGCTTTCGCGCGCGGACCTGCGCTCGAGGCCCGGACCGGCGGGGCCGGGGCTGCCGACGCCGGGCGCGCAGGGTTTCGGGCGGCATCGGATCGAGATTTCTCTTCGGCTGCATCGCGATGACGACCCGCGCCGGACCGCGGAAGCACACGGCTTCGCCTTTCCGCCCCTTGCCTTCCCGGGTGTCGAGGACGCCGCTGGGGCGATCGTCGACGGAGCGCGGCTCGTCGCGGTGGACGATCCGCAGGTGCTCGTGTCGGCGATCGAGCCTTGCGGCGATGGCGACGCCGAGCTGCGTCTCGTGAACGCGAGTGGCGACGCGCGGTCGGTACGCGTCGCATGGGGCGCACCCACGCGGTCGCTGCGGATCGTCGATCTCGCCGGTCGGGATGGTGGAACCCCTTCGTTCGAGCCGGAGTCGGCGAATGCGGGGTCGATGGACCTCGGGCCCTGGCAGATCGTCACGGTGCGTACCCGCGCCGGACCCACGTGAGCGACACGGCGTGGGCTCGGGAGCTGCGTACGCGCCGGACGCGTGACGAGGATCGCAGTCTTTTTCCATTGCAGGCCCGCGATGGTGGTAGCATGCTCGCAGCCGGGGCCGGGGAAGTCTGTGTGAAGGCGCAGCGGCCCAACACCTGACCAGTTCTGCGGGCGACCGGGAGGGGTAGTCGTGAAGCAGCTCATCATGGACATCGTGCAGGCACTCGTGGACAGACCCGAGCAGGTCCAGATCAAGGAAGTGATCGGGGATCACGCGCACGTGCTCGAACTCTCGGTTGCGAAGGAAGATCTGGGCAAGGTGATCGGGAAGGGTGGGGCTCACGCGTCGGCGATTCGCACCCTGATGGCCGCCGCCAGCGGCAAGGAAAAGAAGCGCTACATCCTCGAGATCATCGAGCACTGAACGCGCCGATTCCGCCGGCCCTTCTGAGCGGTCGGGAGCCCGGACGCCTGTGATAGGATCCGATCCCCCAATCCTCGGAGGATCGCAACTTGGCTGGCGCGGCACTGACGGCTCCCGTGATCACGGCTCTCCCGGCGATCGGCGCGCAGATCGAGGCGCGCGCGAACCATGCTGCCGTCGGCAATCGTGTCTTCCTCGTCCAGCACGAGCGCGAGTGGACCTTCCGCCAGTACCGCGACGAGTGCGTGCGCATCGCGCACTTCCTGCTGCGGCGCCTCGGGCCGATCGACGAGAGGCGGCCTGGCCACGTCGCGATGCTGCTCGAGAATCATCTCGAATTGCTGGCCTTGTACGGCGGCTGCGCCTATGCCGGCCTCTCGCTCTTCGGCGTGAACACGGGCCTGCGCGGCGACACGCTCGCCGGTGTCGTGAACCAGTCCGAGGCGCGGATCCTGGTCGTCGACGAGCGTCTGCTCTCCGAGGTGGAACGCGTGCAGGAGCGCCTCGCGAAGATCCCTGCCGAGAACGTGCTCGTGCTGCGCACGACCGGCGAGTTGGAGCTGGGCACGCGCGACTTCCTGGGCTGCGTGGCGAGCGAGGTCGCGCAGCCGGGCAAGTCGCTCGATGCGCCGGACGTGAAGGTCGATCCGAGCCGCAACTTGATGACGATCTACACGTCGGGCACGACCGGCCTGCCGAAGGGCATCCTCAACAATCACCTCAAGTTCTTCCTGATCGGCAAAGCCGTTTCGGGGAACCTGGGCCTCGGGCCCGACGATCGCGGCTATGCCTGCATGCCGCTCTTCCATTCGAACTCGCTGTTCCTGGGCTTCCACCCCGCCCTCGAGGCATGCGCGAGCCTCGCGATGCGCGAGCGTTTCAGCGCCAGCAGCTTCGTGCCGGACGTGCTCCAGCATGGCGTCACGTACTGGAACTACGTCGGCGAGCCG
>JAGSPS010000008.1 GCA_018262315.1 Deltaproteobacteria bacterium
AACGTGCTGCACGGCACCTCGCAGGCCTCGACGATCAAGCCCGACGAGGTCCACAACCCGCTGCGCTGGCACACCGAGGACAAGATCCCCTACGACACACTCGTGCGGCGCGCCCAGTACTACATCGACCACGAGTGGTTCCTCGAGTGCGGCGAGGAGCTTCCGACGCACAAGGAGCCGCCCAACCACGGCGGCGCGAAGCGGCGCTTCCTGATGACCAGCGGCCACAACCGCTGGAGCATCCACTCGATGAACATGACGAACGACATCAGCCTGAACCTGCACCGTGGCGAACCCTTCGTCTTCCTCAACGACGGCGACGCGAAGTCGCTCGGAATCGCGAACGGCGAGAAGGTGAAGCTCGTCAGCAACGCCGGCGAGGCGCGCTACGCCGCCAAGATCTCGCCCGCCGTGCGACCGGGGCAGGTGATCGTGTACAACGGCTTCGAGCCCTACATGCACGAGGGCTGGTCGAGCCAGTCCGATCTCGAGCCCGGCCACGTGAAGCCGCTGGGCCTGGCCGCCGGGTACGGGCACCTGAACTACCGCATCCTCTCCTGGCAGCCGATCCCGTCGGACCGCGCGGTGCGGGTGGACGTACAGAAGCTGAGCTGACTCCGAAGCGTGTTCGGCAGGCTGCCGCTGCGGCGTGTTCGGCGGCAGAGGAGGAATCGGCATGGCCTCGTCGGAGTCGAAGCGCCGCCGCTACTGGGGCTTCGTGAACGCCATGCCAGCCCCGCTGCTCGCGATGATCGCGAAGCAGGCCGAGGCGCAGGGACTGGTGGGCCTGTTCGCGCCGCAGGTCTACGGGCCGCCCTTCGTGCCGCTGGCCGGCGCCGCGATGGTGACCGAGCGCCTGCTGCTCGCGAGCGGCATCGCCATCGCCGCGGCCCGCAGCCCCTTCGAAACGGCGATGGCCGCGAGCCCCTTCGAAACGGCGATGGCCGCGATCGACCTGGACCGCATCTCCGGCGGGCGCTTCGTGCTGGGGCTCGGCGCGAGCGTGCTCGCCTGGACGCGCGATGTCTTCGGCGCACCCGAGCACAAGCCGCTCGCGCACCTGCGCGAGACCGTCGCGGTGGTACGCCACGTGATCCGCGGCGCCCACAAGGGTCTCACGCCCTTCGAGGGCCAGTACTTTCGCGCCAGCTTCCGCGAGCTTCAGGCCACGGCGCCGCCCGTGCGCGAAGAGATCCCGATCTGGATCGCCGCGCTGCGCGGCCCGATGGTGCGGCTCGCAGCCGAGATCGCGCAGGGCGTGATGGGCCACCCGATGTGGTCGGTCGACTGGGCGGTGGAGCACATCCAGCCGGATCTACGAGCCGGTCTCGCGAAGGCCGGACGCAAGCGCGAAGACGTCGATCTCAACCTCTGGCTGTGGATCGCGGTCAATCCCGACGAAGCGCAGGCGATCGACGACGCGAGAGCCACCGTCGCGTTCTACGCCGGCGTCGAGCAGTACGAGTCGTTCTTCGAAGCGCACGGCTTCGGCAGCGAGGCGCGGCGGCTGCAGCAGGCCGTGAAGAGCAAGCAGGCCCTGGCCTCGGGGCACCTCGTTCCCGACGCAATGGTGAAGGCCTTCGTGCTCTGCGGGAAACCCGACGCGGTGCGGGCGCGCGTCGAACGCGCGTGGACGGTCGCGGACTCGATGTGCCTGGTGCCTCCCGTCTACGGGCTGCCGCCGGAAAAGCTGCTCTTCTACGGCCAGGGCATCGCGAAGACGTTCTACGAGTAGCCGCGGAGCGCGCTCCGACTCACGACTCACTCCTGCGTGGGCTTCTTCACATCGAGGACGGCGTCCCAGTCGGCCGGCGGTGGGGCGGCCGCCAGGCGGCGCGCTCGCTCGCAGAGTACGCGCGACGGGCCGTCTTGCGTGCCCGCTGCTTCGAGCAGCGCGACGGCGCCCCGGAAGTCGCGTGCGCGGTACGCCGCGAGTCCGGCCTCATGGAGGTCGCGCGCCGCGAGCTGCCCGGGCGCCAGCGCGTCCGCCGCGCCCAGCGGCTCGAAGACGCGCAGCGACTGCGCGCGCCCCGCGACACGGATCGTGCCGATCTCGCGAAACGCGAAAGCGTCACCCGCGGCGTCGCGCGTCGCGTCCGAGACGAGAATCGTCGTGCCGAGCGCCTTGTTCGCACCTTCGAGACGACTCGCGAGATTCACGGCGTCCCCGATAACGCCGTACTTGGTGCGCTCCTCCGTACCCATCTCGCCGATCACGACCTCGCCGGTGTGGATGCCGATGCGCCAGCGCAGCGACGGGAGACCGCGCGCCTGCCAAGAGCCGGCGAGCGCCGTCAAGCGCTCGGAGGCGAGCAGCGCGGCGCGACAGGCGCGTGTCGCGTGATCGGGGTGCGCGATCGGCGCGCCGAAGGAGGCGAGCACGCCGTCTCCCATCAGTTCATTCACGGTGCCGCCCGCTTCGAGCACGGCTCCGCACAGCACCTCGAAATACTCGTTCAAGCACGCCAGCACTTCCTCGGGCGCGCGCTGCTCCGAGAGCGCGGTGAAGCCTTCGAGATCCGAGAAGAGCACGCTCACGGTGCGACGCGCGCCCCGCGGCGCGAGCGCCTCGGGATGCCGCAGCAACTCGGCGACCACTTCCCGCGAGACGTGTCGCTCGAAAGTGCGGCGGATGCGATCGCGCTCGCGCAGGCCCGCGACCATGCGGTTGAAGCTGGTGCCGAGTTGCTCGAGTTCATCGCCAGTGGTGACGTCGACGCGTGTGTCGAGATCGCCCGCACCGACGCGCTCGGCTGCGCGCGCGAGCTCCGCCACGGGTCGTGCGACGCCGCGAGCGAGCAGGAAGGCGAGACCCAGCGCCAGCCCAAGGATGGCGGCGCCGAGCGCCACGAAGCTCTGCTCGAGCCCGCGCAGGAAACCGAGCTCGGCGTCGATCGACGCGAGCAGCAGGAAGCCGACGCGCTCCTCGCCTGGAACGATCGGCGCGCGCGCGACCAGCCAACGCTCGCCGGCGAGGTCCCACTCGCGCGCCGCGGTGACACCGGTGGCGGACGGTGCTTCCTCCTCCGCAACGAGTCGCGCAACGAGTGCCCGAAGCGCCGCAGTCGAGAGCGTCGCGACGACGTTCGCGTCGTCACCGAGCAGCGCCACGTGCAGGCCCGAGATGGTGCGCATCGCGTCGAGCGTGTCACGATCGATGCGGGTGCCCACCAGCACCAGCCCGTGCAGCTCGTCGCCGAACGCCACCGGCTCGGCCACGACCTCATAGACGGCGCGGGGCGGCGGTACCGGCGCGAGCGGCGGTTCGGCGGGCAGATCCGAGGCGCGGCTCCAGAGCGCCGTGGCCGCCTCGCCTTCCGCCGCCTTCGCGAGCGGCGCCACGGCCACGAGCGAGTCGCCGAAGCGTTCCGGGGCTGCGCGCGTGTAGATCAGCTCGCCCGCGGCGTTCGTGACGGCGAAGACGTCGTGGCGAGCAACTCCCGCGAGCGACGGGAGCAGCGAGCGCAAGCGCAGATTCGCGTCGCGGAGCTGCTCGTCGCGCGACGGCGCGCCGCCGAAACCGAGATCGTCTTCCGCCACCGAAGCCGCCGATAGCACGGTGCGGAAGAGCGGGTTTCCCACTGCGAGCGCATTCACTTCGTCCGCGACCATGCGGCGCCGCAGCGCCTGGAGCTGGCGGAAGGCGGCGAGCGTGCGCTCGAAGCGCTCGCCGAAGTCATCGCGCACGCGGCGCTCGGTTTCGGAGCGCACCAGCACCAGCGCAGCACCGAGCGCGGTCGCCACGAGCAGCCCGAGCGCGAGGAAGAGTTTGGTGCGGAAGCGCAAGCGCAACGGCTCCCGCGCCACTAGTCGTCGTAGCCGGGCTTCGGAGGATAGTCGCTGCCGTCCTTGCGCTTGTGCGGCGCAATGCGCTCGCCCTGCTCGACGCGCAGCGCGACGTCGAGCGTCTGTCCGGGCTCGACGCGCAGCGTCTGGCTCACGCGCTTCGCACCGGGCAGCCAGGCGTTCAGCACCAGATCGCTCGCGGCGGGCAGCGCGTCGATCGCGAAGCGCCCGTCTTTCCCGGTGACTGCGAAAGCATCGTTCTCGAGCACGACCACGTACGAGAGCATCTGCGGATGGATGTTGCAGTAGACCGGCACCAGCCCGGCGCGCTCGAACGCAACGTTGCGCGGCGGATCCGTGGACTTGTACTGACCGAGATCGAACGATGCGAGCGGCGAGACGGAAAAGACGTTGTGATAGATGCGATCGAGGTTCGGAAAGCTCACCGTCTGGCCCTGCACGACCGGAAGCACGCGCGGCTCGAAGCTCTCGTTGCGCTGTTGGAGCAGGGCGACCTGCTTCGGCGCTTCGCGCGTGAAGCCGGTCACATAGACCACGACCCCGCTGCGATCGTCGCTCTCCCGCAGTCCGCGGAGCAGCGACTTGCGCAGGAGCTGGACCGAGCCGTGCACCGCGCCCGTGGCAGCGGTGTCGGCGGCACGGGCGGCCGCGCCGCCGAGCAGCGAGGCGGCGAGCACGAGCGAGGTCAGGACTCGGGCGGAGACGGACATGCGCGCACCTCGCGCCCTCGGGATCGCGCAGAGTTCAGGCGATCGCGCCGGACTTCCGTAGCTGTGCGACGTCACCGCTCGGGAATCCCCAGTCGGCGAGCGCCTCATCCGTGTGTTCGCCGGCATGCGCAGGCGGTCGCTCGATCACGCCGGGCGTGCGGCTGAAGCGCGGGGCGGGACCCGGCTGTCGCACCCCCTCGACCTCGACGAAGGTGTCGCGCGCCTTCATGTGCGGATGTTCGGGCGCTTCCGCGAGCGAGAGCACCGGTGCGAAACAGACGTCGGTGCCTTCCATCACTTCGCACCACTCGTCGCGCGTCCTGGTCTTGAAGATCGCGGCGAGGCGTTCCTTGAGCTTCGGCCAGCCGCTGCGATCCATCTGGTGCGGCAGCGGCTCGCCCTTCAGACCGGTGAGTTCGAGCAGCTGCGCGTAGAACTGCGGCTCGATCGAGCCGATCGAGACATACTTGCCGTCCTTCGTCTCGTAGCAGTCGTAGAAATGGGCGCCGCCGTCCAACATGTTGGCGGCCCGCTCGTCGCGCCACCAGCCCGAAGCGTGCGCACCGAAGATGATCGACATCAGCGCCGCCGCGCCGTCCACCATCGCGGCGTCCACCACCTGCCCCTTGCCCGAGCGCACGCGCTCGAGCAGTGCGGCCAGAATGCCATACGCGAGCATCAACCCCCCGCCGCCAAAATCACCGACCAGGTTGAGCGGCGGCGGCGGCGGCGAATCGGCCCGACCGATGGCGTGCAACGCGCCGGTGAGCGCGATGTAATTGAGATCGTGACCGGCGGCCTTCGCGAGCGGACCGTCCTGGCCCCAACCCGTCATACGCCCGAACACGAGTTTGGGATTGCGCGCGAGGCAGACGTCGGGTCCGAGTCCGAGGCGCTCCATCACGCCGGGGCGGAAGCCCTCGATCAGCGCGTCGGCCTTCTCGACCAGACGCAGCACCACCTCGACACCGGCGGGACTCTTGAGATCCACCGCGACACTGCGCCGGCCGCGGTTCAGCAGATCCAGATTGGGACCGTCCGGCCGCGGCAGTCGCGCGCGCTCGGCGCGATCGACGCGCAGCACGTCCGCGCCGAGGTCCGCGAGCATCATCGCGCAGAACGGCCCCGGCCCGATCCCCGCGATCTCGACGATTCGAATCCCACAGAGCGGTCCCGCCATCTCTCCATCTCCTCTATCTCGAAGTCCCCTGACCCGAACTCGAAGCCCCCCGGCCCAGCCTCGAAGCCCCCTGACCCGTGTTGGCGCGCCGCCGTCCGGCGGCAGTGCGGAAATCATGAGTTGGAAATCATGAGTTGGCGGGCGGCATCCTACCGAAGCCCCGCTCACTCGCGCGATGGGCGCGGCGTCACCAAGAGCTGCTGGGCGATCGCTGCCCGGCGCCGGGGGCACATCGCCGCCGCCGTGCGTCTCGCCGTGATTCCGCACTCGCACCACCAGCGCGAGCCAATCGCCTATGCGGTGCTGCTGGGCGCAGTGCTCGGCACGCCGCTGCCCGCTCGCCGCGCCCGCTGACGCACGGCGAGCGCGAGCCACGCGACCGCCGCCAGGAGCGCCGCGCGGGGCTCGGGGATCAGTCGGATCGTGCCCGTCGTGGGCTTGCCGGTCGAGCTGCCCTGGAAGAACGACACCGAGAAGAGTTCGCCCGACGCGAGTCGGCCGCTCAGGACGCCGGTCTCCGCGCTGAGGTCGCCGATCGCAGTGCTCACACCGTCCACCTCGAAGTCATCGCCGATCACCTCGATCACCGAGTCGTCGTAGGCGACGAGCGCGCCGCCGACGCTGCCGCCCTCCCACCGGATCAACGCTTCATCGCGCGCGACGAGACCGCCGACGATCTCGGCGTCGAAGATCTCCGCAGTCGCCGTTCCGAGCGCGGCGAGACTGCCCTCGACCGTGCCGCCGTGGAGCGCGAGATCCGACGCGTCCATCACGGCCAGCCAGCCGCCGACGAGACCTCCCGTCACCAGCGTGCCGTGCGCCGGATCTCCCGGCGATGCGCAGTCTCCCCTCGCATCGCAGCCGGTGTTGCGGAGCCAGACCGAGGCTTCGCCGTGGCTCTCGTCGGCGATCGCAACCGTGCCGTGGACGAACGCGTCGCAGGACTGCACCTCCGGACCGACCCATGCGCAGCCGCAAGGCTCGCCGACGCCGTCCTGATCCGCGTCCATCTGCTCGGGGTTCGATTGGTCCCGGCAGTTGTCGGTGTAGTTCGCGACCCCGTCGACGTCGGAATCCTCGAGCGCCGTCACCCGGAGGAGCGAGCCGCCGAGGTAGACGTGGAGACCGTCGGAGAGGACCACCGTCCCGATCGGCGCGCTCGAGTGCAGGGCGCCGATTCCGATGCCGAGAAAGCCGGCGGGTGCGTCACTCGGCACCAGGTAGTGCCGATTGGCATTGATGAAACTCAACTGCCCCACCGGACCGAGCGACTGGATGCTGGCGCTCGATCCGAAGAAGGTCTTGCGAGCGATGCTGCCAGTCGGATCGCGCCGCCAGACCTGGAGCTGTCCGCCATTGCTCAGCCGCGTGAACGCGACCCATCCGTCGCGGATGCGATAACCGGGCCAGCCCAGCGAGGGGCCGGAGAGCGACTCCGTGCCAGCAGGCGTATGGAGCCGGACCTCGTACAGCTCGTTGGGGTAGGGGGCAGTCTGGCTCCCATACACAACGCTGGTGCCATCGGTGGCTGGGTTGAAGTAGGCCCCCACGCCCCCCACGCCCCCTTCGGCGATCGTCTCCACGACTCCTGCGCGCCATCGCTCGATGCGGTTTTGCGCGCCGGGCGTCCCGTAGACGACGTCGCCATTCGCGGCGACCGTGCCACCGCCGTTTGCCGCCCCCGCCGTGACCACCTGATTCGTCTTCGCCGCGAGATCGCGGAGCCAGAGCGTGGAACCGTTGTTCCAGATCGCCCAGTTCCCGTCCTGCGCCAGCGAGTCCCACGAGTTGATCTCCCCCAGCTCCTGGATCCCGTCGTCGCGCCACTCGAAGACGCAGCCAAACGTGTCATTGCACTGAGGAGGTTTCCGGAGGTCCGAGATCGAAAAGAGGACGCCGTACGGAGTGAGCTCCGACGCCTCGACGACCGGATATTCCTCACCGGGCATACGCAACGCGAATATCGGCGTGTCTACGCCCGAAACTCGATCGCGGATCCGAAGGGTTCCGAGCTCATCGACATAGAGGACGCGCGTCTCGTCGGCCGTCTTGATCACGCCCGGTACGCGCTCGACCTCCTCGAGGTTCGCGTTCGTCTCGACGTGGATCGAGCGGGCGGCGTAGGCGGCGGTCCCGGAGATGCCGACGGCGCGGAAGGTCAGCAGGACGGGCTGATTCTCGTCCGTGGTCGCGAGATCGACTTCCGCGTCCATTGCCTCCGTCGTCGAGATCAGAGTCTGCACGGGAAAGCCGGCTCTGCTCGCGGAGAGCGTGAAGGACGCGCACGGCGCGGGGATCACGTCTTCGCAAGTAGCCCGCACCCGGATGCGGGGCTGCGCAACGGACCTGCCGGCCGGCTCGAGTACGTCGATCGTCGGCGGCGGTGCGTACACGAAGCTGCGTGTCGCCTCGGCGGCGCTGGCGAAGACGTCCTCGGCCGTGACGCGAAGCAGCGTGTCACCCGGCGTCAGGCCGAGCGGGGCGAGCTCGATCGTCGCGCGCCATCCGCAGGACGGGGAGCATGAGTAGGCGAGCGGGAAGTCGGTCGAGGCGACGTTCGCAGTGACGCTTTCGAGATCGAAGGTCGACGTCACCGTGACCAGCACGGAAAGATCGTCGATCACCTGCGCCCCGGCAGAAGGCGCCGCGATCGACACCGAGATCGCCGCGCCGGCGCGATCGGCAGCGACCACTGTCACGAGAAGCGCTGCTGCGAGGATCGGAACGCACCGCGACATGGTTCACTCGCTCAGTGGTCCCTCATCCATGAGCCACCTTAGCACGGGCTCACGTCAGGCGGGTCGCAATCGAGATCGAGAACGAGAACGGCGCCGCTGCTCGCGCGGTGGCGGTCCTGAGCAGGCATCCGCGGGTCCGAAGCGGCTCACAACGTCACCTCGAGCGGCGCGCCGCCGAGCGAGCTGACACGCAGCACCGAGAACCCGATCACGTTGCCCTCCGCGTCGACCTTCTCCATCACGCGGTCGTCCGTGGTCTCCCGAAACCAGCCTTCGCGCTGCTCGAAGATGACTTCGAGAAAGTCGCCCTCGCGGTCGAACCAGATCATCACGCGTCGAGCGGCCATACTCGTCTACCTCGCTTCAGCCCGCGGGACCAAGCGGCGCGAGCATATCGCGGGCTCGATGAACATCGCTGGCGAATGGCCGTTCACCACACCCCAGCTCTGCCTGGCCTACTCGGCCTGCGTCGCCGCGAGCGCGTCCAGCGGCGCGCGCGCCTTCGCGAGTGTCTCTTCCCACTCGGCGCGCGGATCGGAGTCGAGCACGATCCCGCCGCCGACGTGCAGCCAGGCTCGCCGGCCGCGGCAGAGCAGCGTGCGGATCACGACGCACAGATCGGCGCCGCCGCGCGCGTCGAGATAGCCGAGCGCGCCCGAGTAGACGCCGCGACGCACCGGTTCGAGTCGCGCGATCAGGTTGATCGCCGCGATCTTCGGCGCACCCGTCATCGAGCCGGGCGGGAATGCGGCGCGCAGCAGATCGACGCGGTCGCGACCCGCACGCAGCTTGCCGCGCACCGTGGAGACCATCTGGAACAGCGTCGCGTAGCGCTCGATCGCGAACAGTTCCGGCACTTCGACGCTGCCCGGCGCACAGACGCGGCCGAGATCGTTGCGCATCAGATCGACGATCATCGCGTTCTCGGCGCGCTCCTTCTCCGAGTGGCACAGCTCGTCGAAGAGGCGCTCGTCCTCGGTGGTCGTCGCGCCGCGCGGTCGCGTGCCCTTGATCGGTCGCGTCTCGACCGCGCCATCCGCATCGAGGCGCAGAAAGCGCTCCGGAGAAGACCCGACGATCGTCAACTCGGGCAGCTCGAGAAACGCCGCGAACGGCGCCGGGCTGCGTTCGCGCAACGCTTCGTAGAGTCGCCACGAGTCACCGCCGAAGCGCGCCGCGAGCCGATGCGTCAAGTTCGCCTGATACAGCTCCCCCGCCACAATCTCCTGCTGAATCGCCACGACCGTCTTCGCATACGAATCCGCATCAAAGAACGCCCCCACCTCGAGCCCCGTCCCCCCATCCCGCCACCGCAACGGCTCGCAACCGGTGCCGGGCGTCAAGTTATTTGGCGTCAAGTTATTGGCTTCGTCGGGGCTCGATCGGATGGCGCGGCGGGTGATCTGCTCCGCGAGGCGATCGACGGCGCGTTCGGCGTCGTCGCCTCGGCCGAGCGCGGTGGCGAAGAGCCGCCCGCTCGCGTGCTCGAAGGCGAGCACGTGATCGACCAGCAACCACGCCGCGTCCGGTGCGACGGGGTCGCCGCTCTGCCGCAGCGCGACGCGTTCGAGATACGCGATCAGCTCGTAGCCAAGCCAGCCCACCGCGCCGCCGACGAACGGAATCCGCGCCGCTACGCCGCTGGGTTCCGCGCGCGGAACGATCGCGCGCAGGGCTTCGAACGGATCGCCGCGCCATGCGCTCGCTTCGACCCGCGGCGACTCCTCGTTCTCGCGCTGGCACGGCTCGACCTCGATGCGGTCGCCGAACACACGCGCGATCGCGTAGGGATCCGCGCCGGCGAACGACCAGCGCCCGGCGCGTCCGTCCGCGAGCGCGCTGTCGAGCAGCCAGAAGCCGGGCGCGCCGCGCCAGCGCGCGACGACTTCGCTCCACGCACCGGGCGCAGACACTTCGCGAACGGCGATGCGCGCGACGGGCGGGTCGGGCACGGCGGCAACCCCGCGGCGTTCAGTGCAGGCGCGTCTTGAAGAAGTCGAGGATCTCGTCGACGGCGGCGCGCGTGGGCTGGCCCGCCTCGTCGATCAGGTGCGCGGTCACGACGCTGTGCGGGTTCTTCATCAGCGCGTCGGGATTGGCGGACGAATCCGGCAGCACGCGCCCCTGGAAACGATCGCCGAGCGCCTGCTGGTAGGCGGCGAAACGCTGCGCGCGACAGAACGAGTCGCCCTCGAACCGGTACGCGAGCACCGTCAGATCTTCGGCGTCCATGCGCTTCTTCACCGCGGCCAACTCGTCGGGCGCGATGTGCATCCCGCCGGCCTGGCCCATCGGCAGCGACGGCTGCGACAGCACCGGCGCCAGCATCGCCGGTTCGAGCATCATCGAGAGCGCGAAGTTGCCGGTGAAGCACATCCCGATCGCGCCGACGCCCTTCCCGCCGCAGAGCGGATGCGCGTGCGCCGCCAGCTCGCGCAGCCACTGCGTGACGGGACTCGACGCATTGGCCGCGAAGGCGCGGAACTCGCGGCTGACACAGGCGCGCGCGATCGTCAGCGCGCCGCGGCCGATCGTCGGCACGCGCCCCGGATCGCCGAACAGGTTCGGCATCCAGACGGTGAAGCCCGCGTCGCGCACGAAGCGGGCGAAGCGCGCCACTTCGGGCGAGATCCCGGGCATCTCCGTCATCACGATCACCGCCGGACCGCTGCCGGCGACGAAGACGAGTTTCGATTGGCCCAGCAACGCGACGTCGCGACGCTCGAAGTCGTCGAGCGGGTCGCGCACCTTGAGGCTAGACGTCGGCATGAAAACCCTCCGCGATCCAGTGAGTGGGTGAGCGGCGGCGAATCTACCCCTGATCGCGCGAGGCGGCCCTCGCGGCGAATGCCTCGCACGATTCGAGACTTCGCTCGTATACTGGCGCGCGCCCGCGACCAGGAGGTCCACGGCTGATGAGCTTCCCCGCTGCGCGACGCCTCCAACTGCCGCCGCTGCGCCTGCCCGATGGTTCCAGCGAGCCGGGCATCGGACTCTCGGTGCACGAAGCCGGCGCGGGACCGGCGATCGTACTCTCCCACGGCTTCCCCGAACTCGGCTACTCGTGGCGGCACCAGTTCACGCCTCTCACCGCTGCGGGCTACCGCGTGATCGCGCCGGATCAGCGCGGCTACGGCGCGAGCGACGCGCCCGAGTCGATCGCCGTGTACGACATCCACCACCTGTGCGGCGACCTGGTCTCGATGCTCGACGTGCTGGGCATCGAGAAGGCGGTCTTCGTCGGCCACGACTGGGGCGGCTTCCTGGTCTGGGCGATGCCGTACCTGCATCCCGATCGCGTGGCCGGCGTGGTGGGCGTCAACACGCCGCTGATGGCGCGCTCGCCGATGCCGCCGACCCAGTTGATGCGTATGTTGGTCGGCGGCAACGACGAAAAGCTCTACATCCTCTGGTTTCAGCAGCCCGGCGTCGCGGAAGCCGTGCTCGACGCCAATCCCGGCTTGCTATTCGAGAAGCTGCTGCGCACCGGCGTGCCGATGGAGGAAGTCGCGAAGCGCCTCGCCTCCGACTTCGACATGAACCCGTTCCGCCGCCTCGCCGAACTCGAGCCGATGGGCGAACGGATCGGGACGCCCGCCGAGCGCGCTCACTACGCCGAGGTGTTCGGTCGCACGGGTTTCCGCGGCGGCATCAACTGGTACCGCCATTTCGACCGCAACTGGGAGACGGCACCCGAGATCGGCACCAGACCGATCGACGTGCCGTCGCTGATGGTGTGCGCCGCATGGGATCCCGTGCTGCGGCCCGAGATGGCGAGTGGCATGCCCGCGCTGTGTCGCGATCTCGAGACCGTCACGATCGAGCGCTGCGGCCACTGGACGCAGCAGGAACGACCCGACGAGCTGAACCGCATCCTGATCGAGTGGCTGCGCCGGAAGCTCGCATAGCGGCAGCAGCTGCGGCGCCGCACGGGCCGCTCTCAATGGCTGCGCACGATCTGCCGATCTGTTGCGCATGCCGCACTTCCTCCTTGACGCCAAGGGGGGATGGAGGCGTATAAGACTCCGGGGGACGCCATTTGGGTTTCGGCGGATTCTCTGCTCTCGAAGCGGATCTGAAGGCTGCACTTGGAACGGGCGTGGGAATGGCGGTGCGAGCCGCCGTGCTTCCGGGAGTTCTGGGCATGCGCTGGGCCGGTCGCGCGCTCGCACAGCAGCGCGGCGACGAGATGCCGGCCCCGGAACGCAGCGCAAAGCTCGCGTTGAAGGTCGCGCTCGACGAACTGTTCTTCGCCACGGAAGCCGCGAGCGGCGCGCTCGCGATCGGCCCGCGCGAGTGGCGCCGCGTGCGGCGTGAAGTCGAAGGCGCGCACGCACTCTACGAACGACGCGGGTGGCTCGCCGATCCCGTCTCGTATCACCGAACCCCGCCGCCGCTGCTGCGAGCGACCGAACGCGACGCCAGGCTCGCGCACTGGAACTTCTCGCAGCTCAGCTTCGAGAGCGGCTACGCGCCCGCGCTCGACGCACCGGGCCGCCAGCGCTACCTCGGTTACGAACCCAACCGCAACGCGCACGCCTGGCTGCTGCGCCATCCCGGTCCGCAACGGCCGTGGGTGGTGTGCGTCCCGGGCTATCGCATGGGCCGGCCCGCAGTGGACTTCGCCGGCTTCCGGGCGCAGTGGCTGCACCGCAATCTCGGCCTCAACGTCGCAATCTACGTGATGCCGTTCCACGGCCCGCGCACCGTCGGTCGTCGTGGCGGCGACGGCTATCTCTCGGGCGACTTCCTCGACACGATCCACGCGCAATCGCAGGCGGTATGGGACTTGCGACGCCTGCTCGGTTGGTTGCGCCGCCAGGGTGCGCCGGCCATCGGCGTCTACGGCGTCTCGCTCGGCGGCTACACGGCTGCGTTGCTCACCGCACTCGAGGCGGACCTCGAGCGGGTCGTGCTCGGCATTCCGGCGGCGTGCTTCGTCGATCTCGCGCGCGTGAACGTGCCCGCCGGACTGATGCGCGCCGCCGAGTGGCTCGGCTTCCCGCTCGCGCAGATCCAGCAGACGCTGCGCGTGGTCTCGCCGCTCGCGATGCCGCCGCGCATCGCGCACGAGCGCCGTTTCATATACGCCGGCACCGCCGACCGGCTCGCCCCGCCGCACCACGCCTTCGATCTGTGGCTCCACTGGGAGAAGCCTCGCCTGCTCTGGTACCAGGGCGGTCACGTCTCCTTCCTGATGGAGCCGTCCGTGCGGGAGCTGCTGCGCGAGGCACTCAGCGGCCGCGCGATGCTCGACGAAGTGCGCGACGCCGCCCTCGCCACCGCCGCCGCGTGTTGACTTGGGGACGTTCCTGCCCGCGTTGCCTTAGTCGACTTCCGGAACGTCCCCAAGGCAACGCCAGGGGTGGGCGGCTTCGAGCTGCGAGGCGACCTGCAACAGCAGGTCTTCGCGACCGTAGGGTGCGACGAGCATCGCGCCGACCGGCAGGCCCGACGCCGTCCAGTGCATCGGCAGCGAGATCGCGGGCTGCCCCGTCAGGTTGATCGGGAACGTGAACGCCCCGAACGGCGCGGCGCGCAGGAACGGCTTCAGCGGGACTTCCGGCGACGACGCGAACTCCCCGATGCGCGGCGGCGGCTCGGCGGCCGTCGGCGTCAGCAGCAGATCGAAGCCCGATTCCCACCACGCGGCCATGCGGCGGCCGAAGCGGTGCGTCCACTCGATCATCGCGAGATAGTTCGCAACGGGCGTCGCGCGGCCGATTTCGGCGATCGCCCAGGTCATCGGCTCGACGTCTTCGGGTGTCAGCGTGCGGCCGAGCTTCTCGCCCACCGCGTCGAGAGCGCGCGCGATGTTGCTCGCCACCAGCGTCACGTACGCCCTGCCACAACCAGTGTCGGCGTACGCATCGGGTTGCGACTCCTCGATGCGATGGCCCAGCGCTTCGAGAGCGCGCGCCGCCGTGCGCGCGGCCTGCGCGCACTCCGGGTCGACGCGCACGCCTTCACGCGGCGAACCGAAGAGCGCGCCGATGCGCAATCGACCGGGGTCCACGCCGACTTCCTGCGCGAACCGTCGTCGCGGAGGCGCGGCCGCGTACGGATCACCGGGCATCGCGCCGGAAACCACGTCGAGGATCGCCGCGGTGTCGCGCACGCTGCGCGAAACGACCAGCTCGCACGAGAGACCGCTCCAACGCTCGCCCGCACCCGGGCCGAACGACGTGCGACCGCGCGTGGCCTTGAGTCCGACGAGTCCGCAATGCGATGCCGGAATGCGGATCGAGCCACCGCCGTCGCTCGCGTGCGCGGCGGGCACCATGCCCGACGCGACGGCCGACGCCGCGCCGCCGCTCGATCCGCCCGCGCTGTGCTCCGGGTTCCACGGGTTGCGCGTCGGACCCCATGCCTCCGGCTCGGTGGTCGGCAGCAGCGCCAGCTCGGGCGTATTGGTACGGCCGAGCGAGACGAAGCCGGCCGCGCGCAAACGCTCGGTGAGGTGCGCCGTCTCGCGCTCCACCCAACCCGCGCGTTTCAGGCACTTCATCCCCATGTAGTACGGCGCACCGGCTTCCTGGCCACCGATGTCCTTCATCAGGAACGGGACGCCGAGGAACGGGCGCACGCCGCGCTTCGCTTCCGGGCCGAGCGCACGCGCCTCGTCGCGCGCGCGCTCGAAGGCGGGCAGCACGACCGCGTTGAGCGTCGGGTTCCGTTGCTCGATGCGCGCAATCGCCGCATCGACCAGTTCGAGCGGCGTCGCCTCGCCGCGCCGCACCAGCTCGGCCTGCGCCACTGCATCGAGTCGGGAGAGGTCTTCCATCGCGAACTCCTTCACCACGGCAGTCGGTCGAGATCGACGTTGCCACCCGAGAGCACGACGCCCACGCGCTCGATGCCGTGCAGCGCGCGGAACGATAGATGGAGCACGGCCGCCAATGCGACCGCGGCGCTCGGCTCGATCAGCAGCTTCCCGCGTTCCCACGCCAGCCGCATCGCCGCGACGATCTCCGCCTCGCCCACCGTCACGATCGCCTCGACGCGGTCGCGCAACACCGGCCAGGTCAGCTCGCCGAGACTCGTGAGCAGGCCGTCGGCGATCGAGTCGGGCGCGGTCATCGGGATGATGTGACCGGCCTGCTTCGAGCGCGCGGCGTCGTCGGCGCCCTGTGGCTCTGCGCCGAAGATGCGGATGCCGGGGCGCAATTCCGTTGCCGCGAGCGCAATCCCGGAGAGCAGCCCGCCTCCGCCCACCGGCGCGACGATCGCATCGAGATCGGGCACCTCTTCGAGCAGCTCCAGTGCTGCGGTGCCCTGCCCCGCGATCACGTCGGCGTGGTCGTAGGGATGCAGCGCGCTGGCGCCGGTTTCGGCGAGCACCTGCGCGAGCATCGACTCGCGCGCTTCGAGCGCCGT
The DNA here is from genome assembly GCA_018262315.1 of Deltaproteobacteria bacterium. Taxonomy (GTDB): domain Bacteria; phylum Myxococcota_A; class UBA9160; order UBA9160; family PR03; genus PR03. Next base: position 15,813 of record JAGSPS010000008.1, read on the forward strand.
CGCGCAGGGCACGACGCGCGCGCCGTAGCCTTCCACCGCGCGACGCTTCACGACGGGCGCGCTCTTCGGCATCACGAGGTGCGCGGCGATCCCGCGCGCGCGCGCCGCCAACGCGACCGCCTGCGCGAAGTTTCCCGAAGAGTGCGTCGCGACGCCGCGCGCCGCTTCCGCGTCCGAGAGCTTCATCACCGCGTTGCAGGCGCCGCGGAACTTGAACGACCCGCTCTTCTGGTATTGCTCGCACTTGAAGAAGAGCGAGCGGCCGGCGAGCTGGTCGAGCGTCGCGCAGGTGGCGACGGGCGTTCGCCGGGCGCGCCCGGCGATGCGCGCGGCCGCGTCGCGAACTGCGGCGAGATCGGCGGCGTAGCGCGTCACGCCGCCTCCAGAACGTGTGCGCTGCGGAGGGCAAAGAACGCCGTGCCGAGCGACGCCGCGCAGAGCACGTGCCAGAGCGCATGCCCCTGGTAGACGCGGCTCTCTGGGAAACACAGCACGCCCGCTACGTCGAGCTGGCGAAAGCCCGTCGCCGCGAACACGAGGACGAACGGGACGAGCGCGGCGCGCGCCGAGCATCGCCCCGATCTCACGAGCAATGCCATCGGCACGGCGATCACGGCCATCAGCGCGGGCAGCGCGAGGTACGCGTCTACGTGCCACTTGAACAGTGCGAACAGCGCGTCCGCGAGCAGCGCGGCCGCCGTCGCGACGCCCTCGGCGGCTCCGAAGGCGACTACCATGCCGTGCGCCGCCACGGCGACGAGCGCCGCGTAGGTGCCCACCATGTCGAGCCACTGGAGCTCGCGGGTCACTGCGGCGTGAAAGAGAAAGCTCCCGACCGCGAGCGTGGTGCACGAGAAGACGAACAGCGCGACCGACGGCCGCAGCGGGCGGCGCCAGACGAGCGCCCCGACGAACAAGAACGCGAGGTTCGACCAGGCATTGAGCGGCTGCTGCACCGCATCGCGCGACGCGAGCGAGCCGCAGCGGGTGCGGGCCTCGCAGTACTCGGCGCAGTCGCCCGGCGTTTGCGCCGCCCACACCTGCGCCGAGGGAAGTTGCGCGCTGAGCGCGGCGGCCAACGCCGCCACCGCGAACGTCGCGACGAGGGCGGTCTTCCACGCGGGCGCCGGGGCACGACGATGGGGGCGTTGCGCGAGCGAACTCGGCTGCGAGGAGGTCACGGCGCGGCGAGCCTACTCGACGCGGGCCGCGCGCCGCCAGCGAGGAGACTCGATACCCTCCGCAACCGATGTCTGAACTCCGCGCTGCTGCGATGCAGACCGGCACGCCGCTCACGCAGCGACTCGCCGAGAAGCCGCCGGGGTCGCCCCTGCGGCTCGCGTTCGCCATCGCGGGCGCGCTCTTCGCGGTCTTCTTCGCGCTCGAGGCGATCTTCGGCCGGCTCGCGCTGGTGTTCGGCGACAGCAGCGACCATTGGGACCTCGAGGCGCAGATCAATTTCCGGCTCGCGCTGGTGATGATCCTGCTGGTGGCGTATCTGCCGGCCGCGTACGCGATCGGCGCGCGCGGTGCGCGTCGAACGGTCGAAGAACTCCTGCCGTTTCTGCGCGCGCGCAGCGACGCTTCGCAGCTCACGGCGAATTCCGGGCGTTTCGATCCGGTGCGACTGCGCCGCGCGGGCTGGATCGGCGTCGCATACGGGTTCGTCATTCCGCTCTGGACCGATCGCTCGATCGGCGCGTGGTTCCTCTGGCGACATTCAATCGAGGCGATCTTCCAGCGTGGGTTGGTGCTGATGATTGGCTGGTTCGTGGGCCGCTTCCTCTACTCGGTGTGGGCGGAGTCGCGGCGACTCTCGCAGATCGGCCGTGACGAGGTGCGCGTCGACCTGCTCGACCTGCGCTGCTTCGCGCCGCTGACACGGCAAGGACTGCGCTACGCGCTACTGGTCGTCGGTATGATCTCGATTCTCGCGCTCAATCTCTTCGAGTACGACAAGCCCGGGCTGCTGACCGTGGTGGTGGTCGCGGACGCCCTGGCGCTCGCAGCGGCCGCGACGGCGCTGCTGCTGCCGCTGCGTGGCGCACGTCAGGCGATCTCCACCGCCAAGCGCAGCGAACTCGACTGGTGCGACAGCGAACTGCGACGCGCCCGCGCTGCGCTCACGAGCCAAAGTCCGCCGAGTACTACCGCGACGCTCGCGGATCTCGTCGCGTGGCGCGGCGTCGTCGGCGCCGTGCCCGAATGGCCGCTCGACGCGCCGACCCTGCGCCGCTTCGTGCTCTACCTGGCGATCCCGATCGGCTCCTGGCTCGGCGGCGCCCTCGTCGAGCGGATCGTCGATCTGGTGCTGCGATGATCCGCCCGTGACGATCGACGAAGTGTTGTACCGCGTGGTCGTGCCGCGCCCGAACGGCAGCGCGGAGCTCGAGCGCGTCGGGTCCTTCCTCGCGGCGGCGCTGCAGGGACAGGGCGCGCAGGTGACACGCGAACCCTTCACCGCCACGCCGCACGGCTTCGAGCTGGCGTTCGGCGCGGCGCTCGCGCTCGTCACGGGCTTCGCGCTGGCGCTCGCGCTGCGCCGCTGGCGCGTCGCGCTGGCGCTGTTGTTCACCGCGGCCGCACTGCTGCTCGCAGAGTTCGAGCTGCTCTGGTCACCCGTGAGCGGGCTGCTGCCGGCGACGCTCCACAATATCGTCGGCACCTTCCCGGGCGTCGCGGGCGGTCCGCGTCTCGTCTTCGTCGCGCACTACGACACGACCACACACTTCGGGAACCACGCGACCTGGGGACCGACCGGCTTCCTGCTCGGTCCCGCCGTTGCGCTGGGCGCGGCGTTGGCGATCGCTGGAATGCTGCGCGCGAGACGCGGCCGAACGCTGGCGCCCGGCTGGCGCGCGCTCGGAGTGCTCGTCGTCGCGCCGTTCGCGGCGATGGCCTGGTTCCACGCCGCGGGACCGTCGCTGCGCGCGCCGAGTCCGGGCGCGATCGACAACGGCGGCTCAGTCGTCGCACTGCTGCAGCTCGCCGATCGAGTCGGCGCGCGACCCGACGGCGCCGCGACGACCGTGGAGCTGGTCTTCACGGCCGCCGAGGAGGAGCGCGCGCTCGGCTCCTGGGCGCACGCGGCGGCGCTGCCGCGCGACGGAACGCTGGGCGTGGTGAACCTCGAGTCAATCGGCGCCGATGGTCCGCTCGGCATTGCCTCGCGCGACGGCTTCGCACTCCGCCGCTACGAAACTCCGCTCGCGTTCGTGCAGTGGGTCGGCGCGGTGGCGCAACGAGAAACCGGCCGCTCGCTCACGCCCGCTCCGCTCCCGATCGGAACGCTCACCGACGCGCGCAGCTACCTCGCGCGAGGCGTCGCGGCGGTCACGCTGCGCCCGACCTTCGACGGCGCCTTCCCGGTCGATTTGCATTCCGAACACGACGCGACCGAGCGGCTCGCGAACCCGGCGATCGAGCGCGCCGTCGACCTGCTCGACGCACTCGTGCGCAGCGCCGACGCCGATCCCGCGGCGTTCTCCGCGGCGACGCGTCGATAGCCGCCCGCCTCAGCGCGGCGCGGAGAGCTTGTAGGTCACTGTCGCGCGCGAGACGAGCGTCGCGTCGCTGCCGAGCACTTCGACCTCGACGAAGCAGATCGACGAGCCGCGCTGGATCACACGCGCGTCGGCGACCAGATCCTGGCCGCGCGCCGACGCGAGATAGTGGATCGTCAGACCGATCGTGCTGCCGCGCGAAGCGGGCTTCACCGCCCGGCTCGCCCAGCACGCGCCGGTCGCCGCGATGTCCACCAGTGACGCGATCGCGCCGCCGTGCACCAGGTCACCCACGGTCGTGACTTCGGCGCGGTACGGCAAGCGGATGCGGACCCGGCTCTCTTCGACGAGGTCGCACGCGACGCCGAGTAGTCGTCCGTATCGCGACGCGACGATCCCACGTTCGACGAGCAGGCGGATGTCTTCCATACCGGGAGCCTAGAGCGTTCCGGTCGATCACGCGGTCGTCCCAGAGCCAGCGCCGCACCGCGGTGTCGATCCAGAGCGCGTGCAGCGCGCCGACGTCCGCCTTCGTGCACGGGTGCAGGGAGAGCCGCGGCGTCGCAAGCCAGTGTGCGGTGGGACTCAGAAGCTCGATGCGCGCAACTCCACGTCGGCGCGCGCCCAGGCATGGCGGAAGCCGTCCGCGACGCCCTTCGCCTGTCCCGACTTGCCCTGCGCCGCGAGGCTCTTCGAGAGTCCGAACAGCGACCAGCCGTTCTTTGGATGGCGGCGCAGATCTTCGAGGTAGACGAGTTCGGCCTCCTTTGCGCGGCCGCCCTTCAGCAGCATGGCGCCGAGGGCCTGGCGCACCGGGAAGTAGAACGGCGGCGGCTCGCTGTACGGCAGCGAGTCCTGCACCTTCACCGCTGCCTCGAACTCGGCGATTGCTGCACCCGGGTCGCCGCGCACCGACGCCATTTCGCCTGCCAGGTGATGCCGCGCGACTTCGAGGCGATCCCCGGCGGTGCCGCCCGCTGTGTCGTAGCCGGTCGACGCGAGCGTCGGATCGTCGGCGAGCTGCCCGAATGCCCGCGCCTCCGCCTCGGCTTGCGCGTGCTTGCCCTGGTTCGCGTAGGCGAGAGCGCGCGCGTAGTGCCAGATCGCGGTCGTGAAGCGCTGCGGCGCGGGCGGCTGCGGCTCGCCGAGGATCGCGTCCCAGTTGCCGAAGCGAGCATGGGTGTAATAGGGCGTCACCAGGAAGTCTTCGAGGAACGGGAAGGTGGCGAGCTGGTCGGTCGGCACCTGCGCGACGATGCGGCGCGCGGCGGTGAGTGCCGCGTCGCTGCGACCTTCGATCATCGCCGACGCCCACAGGAAGTGCAGGTTGTGGGTGTAGTAGAGCGCGGCGTAGGCCGCCGGCGCACGACACCACGAGAAGTATGCGACGTCCGCCGCCGCGGCCGCCTCGTTTACGTCGGCCGAATCCTTGTAGCGGCCGACGCGGTAGTAGATGTGCGCGGGCATGTGCACGAGATGTCCGGCGTCGGGCGCCTGCACCTCGAGTCGATCCGCGGCGGACTCGGCCTTCCCGGGCTCGAAACGCTCGTACATGTGGATCGTGTAGTGGAGCGCGCCGGTGTGGTCGGGGTTCAGTGCGAGCGCCGCCTTCAGCGCCGCCTCGGCTTCGCTCGTGAACGCGCGCGGCGAGCCGTCGTCCTGCCAGTAGTTCCACGGTGAAAGGTCCAGCAGCGACTCGGCGAAGATCGCCGCGGCGTCCGCGTCGCCCGGATGCTTCTGGTAGACGCCTCGCATTGCATTCGCGAAGGCTTCGTCGAGCGCCTTGCGCTGCGCGCCGGCCGACTGCGCGGGATCCGCGACGTAGCGCAGCTGGATCGCGTCGATGTAGTCGCGTTCCGCCGGACTCGCGTGCGACGCGAGGCGCTTCGCTTCCTGCGCGGCGTTCCACGCGGCCGCGGCGCCTTCGGGTCCCATCGGCGCGTTGATGTTGGGCCCGTACGCGAACGCGACGCCCCACCAGCAGATCGCGCACTTCGGCTGCAGGCGCGCGGCCTCGCGGAAGGCGTCGATCGCGCCGTCGTGGTTGAAGCCGAAGGCGAGCGCCAGTCCCTGGTCGAAGAAGCGCTGCGCGTCGGCGGAGTTCGTCGAGATCGGGTGGTGGATCTTGCCGAGCCCGTCGAAGAGCCGCGGCTTGTGGACCGTCGCGACGGCCGGCGGCTCACCACCCTGACAGGCGGCCAACAGC
>JAGSPS010000372.1 GCA_018262315.1 Deltaproteobacteria bacterium
TCGCAGCGTTCACCCGAGCGCACGACTTCGCGGAAAGCCTGGAACAGCGCCGCCGTGTGCGGGTGCACGGCGCCCTTGAAGGGACGCCCCACCAGCTCCGCCTGCGGGCGGCCGATCTGCGCGGCGGCGGCGGGGTTGGCGAAGACGCAGATGAAGTCGCGCACCTCGCCGTCGTCTCCGCGCTTGGGGCGCAGGCGAAGGATGCCGTTGGGCGAGTTCTCGACGATGCCGAGCAGCAGTGCCTCGTTCTCGCGCTGGGTGGCCGCGGCGCGCTCGAGCTGGGTGACGTCGCGCAGCAGGACGACATGGCCGCGCGTCCGACCCGAGTCGCCGCGGATCGGCGAGACGCGCACTTCGAGGTGACGCCCGTCTTCGGTATTGCACGCGAGCGTCGTCGGTTCCGCGGCGCGCAGCGCTCTCGCGAGGTGGGGATGGTCGGGAAGGACGTCCTCGATGCGGTAGCCGATCACCACCTCGCGCGGTAGGCGCGTCATCGCGAGCGCCGCTGCATTGACGTTCGCCACGCGGTGGCGCGCGTCCGAAACGACGACGCCGTCTTCCATGTGTTCGAAGACCGCGCGGTAGGCGACGGGCGCCAACTGGAAGACCTGCCCGCGCACGAAACTCCACGAGAAGATCAGCCCGCTCACCGCGAACGCGAACGGCGTCGGTCCGATGCGCCCGTCCGGCTCGATGAGCCCACTCATGAAGAGCACGTTCACCGCGAGCGGGAGCGACAGGCCGGCGAGCAGCAGCAGCACCTGCGACCGGGCGAGTTTCGACTCGCGCCAGAGTTCTGCCACCAGCACGGCGATGCCGCCGCCCGTCAGCAGATAGCTGTACGGCGTGTGGACCCACCAGAACCAGGGGCCCCACGGCATGCGCGCCAGATACGCGCCGTTCGCGTCGAGCGGCGGATGCGTCCACATCCACTGATGAATCTCATTGGTCCAGGTGAGCGCCACGGTGGCGAGCGGCAACACCAGCACGGCGAGCCATTGGCGCGCTCGCAAGGCAAAACGCTCGGTGTACTGGAGGAAGAATATGAAGAAGAGCGGCGGCAACAACGCGATCGCGGTGTATTTGATCTTGGCGAGCAGCAGGTAGGCGCCGAGCGTCGTCGTTTGCGCCTCGACGACGGCCGCGATCACCCAGACCGCGATCGCGAAGAGGGAGGCGCCCATCGCGCCCGCGCCTGGTCCGGGCCGCTTCCGCACCAGCACGAAGGCGAGGGTGAGATACACCATCGCCCCTGCCACCAGGAATGGCATCCAAGCGTCGCGCATGGATCCCGTGTCGACGCGACGCGGCGGAGGCTTGATCCCCAGGCGGGAGCCGGGCTACCCGAAAAGCCCGGCGATCGTCTCCTGGATTGCGTCCGCCGCGGCGCGCGGATCGGGCGCGTCGCGCAGCGGGCGGCCAACCACGATGTAATCGGCGCCGTTCTCGAAGGCGTCGCGCGGGGTGGCGACGCGACGCTGGTCGTCCGCGACTGCAGCCGGGCGGATGCCGGGCGTCACGATCGCGAGCTTCGGGCCGACGGCGCTGCGGATCCGGCGCGCTTCGAGCGGCGACGCGATCACGCCGTCGCAGCCGAGATCGCAGGCGCTCTTCGCGCGCGCCAGCACCAGGTCGGCGGGATCGGTGCCGGCCGCGAAGCCCTGGTCGCGCAGGTCGGCGGCGTCGATGCTGGTCATCACGGTGACGGCGAGGATGCCGAGCGCGCCGCGCTCGCGGCACGCGGCTTCGAGCACGCGGCGGTCGTAGTGAACCGTGACGAAGTGCGCGCGACGGCTGCGCAGGTTGCGCAGCGCGCGGGCGACGGTCTCGGGAATGTCGTGCAGCTTGAGATCGAGAAAGACTTTCTTGCCGGCGTCGGCCAGCTCGTCGGCGAGCCGGAAGTAGTCGCCGCCCATCAACAGCTCGAGGCCGAGTTTGTAGAACGCGACCGAAGCGCCGAACGCGCGCACCAGACGGCGCGCCGTGTCGGTGTCGGGCACGTCGAGCGCGGCGATCAGGCGCTCATGCGCAGGGATCGCTCGGGTGGACAGCAGGCGCGGCTCGGCCGACACGCGGTCACTCTACTAGATCGCGAGTCGCTCGCGCACGGTTTCGCGCACGGCGCGCGCGACCGCTTCGATCGGGCGGCTCGCGTCGATGCGCGCGAGGTAGGGGCGATCGAGCGCGCGAAACACGGCTGCGACGCGGGCAAGGAAGCCCGCTTCCTCGAACGTGGGCTCGGCGGCATCGCCGCGCGCCTGCACGCGCGCGAGACCCGCCTCGGGATCGAGTTCGAAGATCAGCGCGAGATCGGGCATGGGAAACTCCGCTTCGGCCTGGGCGAGCAGCGCCTGCGGGTCGAAGCCGCGCGCGCCCTGGTAGGCGACGGTCGAGAGGTAGTAGCGATCGCTGAGTACGATCCGGCCCGCTTCGATCCCAGGTCGCATCACCTTCTCGACGTGCTCGCGGCGATCTTCGAGGAACCAGCGCAGTTCCTCCTCGGGTGCGATCACCTCGCCCGAGCGCGCCATCGCGCGAATCTTGCGGCCCCAGCGGCCGTCGGTCGGTTCCTTGGTGACGATGGGCGCGAGATGGCTCTCGCGCAGCTGCTCGGCGAGCAGCCCCAGCTGCGTCGACTTGCCGCTGCCGTCGACGCCCTCGAAGACGACGAGCCGACCGCGGTTCACGCCCGTCTCGAGCCGTCGCGCTGACGTCGAGCGGCGTCGCGTTCACGGAAAGCGCGCGCGATCGGCGCGAAACGCAGCGCGCGCCGCCTGGAGGTCGCGCGCCGCGCGCGGCACGCCGTTTGCGAAGGCAAGCAGGTCAGCGTCGCAAGACGCTTCCCGAAGCGACCCCTCGACGGGACCGGGGGTCGTGAGGGATCGAAGCCGCCGGACGGGGGCACGGTTTTCGACGCGGGAACCATTAACGGGGTGAGGCCCGCGTCGAGCTCCCGTCCGGCGTCTTTTTCCAGTTCGAGCCTGCTACTAGATCTTGCCCACGAGCTGGAACGCGAT
>JAGSPS010000134.1 GCA_018262315.1 Deltaproteobacteria bacterium
CGCACGCCGGGTCCGTATTCGCCGCGTCGCCCGTCAAGCGGTACGCCTGACAGCGACAGCCGCCGAAATCGCGTGTGCGCTCGGGACACGATCGACACGGCTCGCGCATCCACGCTTCGCCGCGAAACGCGTTGATGCCCGGCGCGTCTTCCCAGCATTCCCGCAGCGAGTGTTCCCGCACGTTCCAGAACGCCAGACCCGGGAGATCGCGCGCGGCGTGGCAGGGCAGCACGAGGCCATCCGGCGCGACGACGACGAGGCTGCGGCCCCAGCCGCCCATGCACGGCTTCGGGCGTCCCGAGAAGTAGTCGGGCAGGACCCATTGCAGCTCCGGCCGCTTCGCGCGCTGCCGTTCTGTGGCGACGACCTGCGACGCCGCTTCGAGCTGCTCGCGCGAGGGCAAGAGTGCGTCGCGGTTGCGCAGCGCAAAGCCGTCGTACTGCGCGTTCGCGAGCTCGAGGCGATCGGCGTCGAGTGTACGCGCGAGCGCGATCAGCGCGCCGAGGTTCGCGAGGTTGTGGCGGTGCAAGACGACGTTCAGCGTGAGCGCGAGCCCGAGCGCGCGCGCGGCGCGCGCGACTTCGAGCTTGCGCTCGAAGCAGGTAGTGCCCGCGATCGCGTCGGACGCCGCTGCGCTCGCGTCCTGGATCGAGAGCTGCACGCTGCGCAGGCCGGCGTCGCGCAGCGCCGCGAGTCCGTCCTCGCCGAGCGGGATGCCGGCCGTGACGAGGTGCGGGTAGAGATCGGCGGCTACGGCGTGGCGGACGATCGCTGCGAGATCGCGTCGCGTGGACGGCTCGCCGCCGGTGAGGCCGACGTGCACGGCGCCGAGCGCGGCGGCTTCGCGGAACACGCGGCCCCACGCATCGGCGTCGAGCGCGTCGCGAATCGACGCGAACGCCTCCGGGTTCGAGCAGTACGGACAGCGCAGCGGGCAGCGGTAGGTGAGTTCGGCGATCAGGTTCCAGACGCGCGGCTGCGTCGCCGTTGCGCCCGGATCAGGCGTCACGGTCGATCACGCCGAGGGTCTCCATCTGGTCGAGGAACTCGTGGACGTCGCTGCTGAGGTGCGCGACGTCGGGGTGACGCTCGCGCAGCACGGTCGCGATGGCGTCCGAGCTGCGCACGCCGTCGCAAAGGTCGAGGATCTCGCGGCCCGACTCGTTTATGCGTACGCCGCGCTCGGGCAGCACGGCGAGCAGTGAGCCCGGGCGTTCGTAGTCTTCGCGCAGCATCGCGCTCGCTGCGAGCCGCGGGGGGCGGTGCGCCGCTTCCACGGCGTCGAGGAGGCCCCACAGGATCTCGCACTTGCGTTCGACCGCGTCGATGCAGCGCTGCTGGTCTGCGCGTGTGCGCGCGTGTTCGGTGACGAAGGCGAGTCCGTAGGCTGCGTCGCGCGGCGCCGCGGTGGTGCGCGAACGGAAGTAGGCGAGGCCCTCGGCGTCGACCCACGGGTAGTGGCGCTCGAAGGCGGCGATGCGCTGCACCATGATGTCGCCGGCGAACAGTTCGGTGAGCGACGCCGCCACCGCGACGAGCAGATCGGCGCGCTCGACGAGATCGACGTAGGCGTCGCAGGCGCGCCGCACGCCGGGCAGCACGAAGTGCAGACTCGCGACCTCGTCGCGCGCGAGTCCCGACGCTTCCGCGAGTCGCAACCACAGCTCCAGCCCGCCTTCGCCGGGTGCGCGGCCGTCGTGATCGTGCAGGCGCTGCACCCACTCGCGGCGGAACGCGGAATCAGCCGACTTGCCGAGGATCGCCGAGTCCTTCAGCGGAATCCGCGTCTGGTAGTAGTAGCGGTTGCGTACCCACGTCTGGAGTTCGTCGCGCGAGAGCAGGCCGGCGTGCATGCGCAGGTTGAAGGGGTGCTTGTCGTGATAGCGCTCGGTGCCGACGCGGCGCAGGCGCGCCTCGAAGTCGGCGGGACCCCAGAGATCTTCGGGATCGGACACGTCCACCAGGATATCGGCGGCACCGATCCGAGCCAGCCGATGATAAGATCCCGCGAACTCAGGGATGGAGACCTGCATGCGCGTTGCCGCTGTCGTCGTCGCCTCGCTTCTGGCTGCTTCACCGGCCGCCGCCTACTCGATCAGCGCCCAGTCGCTCGGCTTCCAGGATTCCAACTCGCTGGGCACCGTCGAGAGCGGCAATGTGGTCGGCGACGCGAGCGGGAACCTGATCGACGGGCACGCCCGGACCAGCGGCGAGTCGGGCGGGCTCGAGGGCTACATGCTCGTGCACATCGTCGACTACTTCGCCGCGCAGAACAGCATCGCGATCGATTTCCTGGGCGAGAAGACCTGGACGAGTTCGATCCTGGAGCGCTTCGACGATTTCGTGCTCGATCCTGGCGCGACCGAGCTCGTGCTGCGGGTGCACGTGACCAGCACGGACGAGAGCGATCTCGCGATCGCACCGAGCCAGGGCTTCGACAACGGCTATGCGCGTGCGCACGTGCGGGCCCGGGTCACGTTCCACAACATGAACCCCCACGTCGTGGGTGACATCGACGGCCTCGCCGCGGCGGACCGCAGCCTCCCGCTCGAGTGGACCACGAGCGGACTCGACGGTGTCTCGCCCGCGGGATACGGATCGACGAGTGCGGGGCCCGGATTCGGCACAGCCGAGATCCGCATCCCAGCCTCCGAGGTGGACGGCGACGACTACCTGCTCGTGAGCGGCAAGCTCTACGGCGAGGTGCGCGGCGGCCACTGGAACGGCGCCTTCGCCAAGAGTCAGCTCTCCGGGGGCTCGATGAGCTTCGAGATCGTCGGCGGCGACGGCGTGCCGCTGAACCCGATCTTCCTGTCGGTGCCCGAGCCCGACGGATCGCTGCTCGGCGAAGTCGCGATGGCAGGCGTGGGCTTTCTCGCGTACTCCCGCAGCCAGGCGAAGGTCGCGCGACGCCGCCGCAAGGAGGCCGACTCGGTCGCCCGACGCGCAGCGAGCCGCAGGCGAGCGAAGTTCATCGGCTAGATCTCGACTTCCATCCCGTCCATCGCGATCTCGATGCCCGCACGCAGCACCAGCGACGCCTCGGGCGAGTTTGTGTCGAGAATCGGGTTGGTGTTGTTGATGTGGATGTAGACGACGCGACCGCGCAGCTCGGCGAGGATCGGGAACGAACCGCCGGGGCCCGAGATCGGCACGTGGCCCATCGCCGTCGCGTCGGGCGCGCCGGGCCGCATCGCGGAGAGTTCGTCGTTTCGGAAGAAGGTGCCGTCCACGAACGAACAGCTCGCGGCCTCGAACTCCGCGAGCGTGCCGGCGTCGAGTTTCGCGACGCCGGGCGCGTACACGAGTCGCCGCCCGCTGCGCAGATCGGTGATGCGCACGCCGACCGTCGTCTCGGGCTGATTCGACGCGAGCTTCGCGAGCCACGTCGGCACCTTGCCCGGCACCGGGAAGAAGCGCGCTTCGAGGTGCCCGTCGCGATCGAGCATCACGGGCTGGTCGAGCTTTGCGATCCCCCACGCCGGTTCGAGCAGATGAAACAGCGCATTGTGACCCTGCAGCGCGTCGCGCACGAAGGGCGTCGACACGATCCGGTACGGCAGCGACTCGCGCAGCACCAGCAGGCCGAGTACGTGGTCGACGTCGGCGTTGGTGACGAGGATCGTGTCGAGCGGGATGTCGCGCGTGCCCGGTCGCGGGTGCAGCGCGGGGAAACGCGCCAGCTGGTCGCGCACGTCGGGGCTGGCGTTCACGATCGACCAGCGCACGCCGTCGGCAGACACCGCGATCGACGGCTGCGTGCGCGGCGGCACCGCCGGATCGCCCGCACGCGCCCGCACACAGCGCTCGCACCCGCAGTTCCACTGCGGAAGCCCGCCCCCAGCCGCCGACCCGAGTACCCGAATACGCATGGGGACGTTCCTGCCGGTTGCCTTTCTTGCCTTCAGGAACGTCCCCAAGGCAAGGCGGTCATCGCGTCAGGTTGGCGATGGCGTCGCGGATTTCGCCGGCGCTTTCGTAGAAGATCGGGAAGTCGGTCTTGCGCCACTGCACGCGACCGTCGCGACCGACCAGTATCAGCGCGCGCTTCGTCATCCCGAAGAGTCCCGCCGCGCCGTAGAGCTTGCAGACCTTCCCGCCCTCGTCGGCCGCAACCGGAAACGGCAGCGTGTGCTTCTTCGCGAACTTCTCGTGCGACGCGATCGGCTGCGGGTTCAGCGCGATCACCTGCACGCCGAGCCCGCTGAAGACCGCGAGGTTGTCGCGGTAGTCGCAGAGCTGTCTCGTGCAGACGGGGGTGTCGTCGCCCGGATAGAAGACGAGCAGCACCGCGCCGCTCGCGAGCGACTTCGAGAGCGTGATTTCGCCCTGTGTCGAGGGGAGCGTGAAGTCGGGGGCGGAGTCGCCGACGTCGGGATGGCTGGCCATGGGCGACAGCCTACCCGACGCAGCGCGGATGCGCGCGCTGTCGTCCGACGAGCTACTCGCGGAACGGTGCAAGTCAGATGAGCGGCCCGAACGCGGCGCGGCGCGCCTGACACGAGCTGCTTTCCCTGACCACCTACTCCAATCGGAGGCAGGCACCTCCGCGCATCTGACTTCGACCCGAGTAGGCGCCGTGGGGGTGCTCGTCCGCGCTCTCTGCCTGACGCTTGCCGTACCCGCCGTCCCTGCGCCGGCGCACGCACTCCCATACCTCACGCTCCCGGGAGTCACCGGCGAGGCCGGGCCGCCGGGCCCTTCCGGCTCGAACCCGCTCGAGGTCGTCACTTTCGTGTTCGCTAACGGCCCGAACGTGTCGGAGCCGACGGCCGCTCTGCTCGTCGCGCTCGGTTGCGTGGCGCTCGGCGTGGGGGCGCGCCGGCGGCGGGTGGGCTGAGCAACGGGGGCGGCTCATCGGAGAACGGCCCAGAGAAAGACGATGGATGTAGCGGCCCGCTAATCCGCCGCCGCGTAGCTCGCCAGGATCCGCGCATCGCGCTCGAGCCGGCCCACGGGGTTCTGCTCGATGCGCTTCGCGAGCGCCTCGCTCTCGATGACGCGGCGGCGGATGAAGGCTTCGGCGAGGTCGACGCGCGCCGCGTCGGCGCCGACCTGGTGGAGCAACTCCGTGGCGCACTTCGCGTTGATCACCATCTCCGCGATCATCTTGGCGCGCAGCAGCGCGTAGGGCAGATCGGTGAAGAGCACCTGCGCGCACTGCTGGATGCGGCCGAGCAAGGTGCCGACGAGCATGGCGAGTTCGGCGCGCTTCGCATCGCCGCTGATCGCGCCGAGTTCGTCCTTCAGGTGCGCGAGCGCGCCAGCGAGGCCGCCCTTGCCCATCTCGCGCAGCGCGAAGCTCGCCTGGATTTCGCTGGTGCCTTCGTAGATCGTCATGATCAGGCTGTCGGCGTGCAGCTTCGCGACGTCGGCGTCCATCGTGTAACCGATGCCGCCGAAGATCTGCATGGCGTCGCGCGTGACGTCGGGACAGATCTCGGTCCCGTAGTACTTGCAGAGCGGTGTCAGCAGACGCACCCGCGCGAGGTCGTGGTCGAGCGCGAGCTGCAGCTTCGCCGCCTCGTCCGCCGGGAGGTCGCCGCGCCGGAGCGCCGCCTCGCGCGCGGTGTTCTTGTCGATCAGCGCGAAGGTGCGGTAGAGCAGCGAGCGCGCCGACTCCACGTTGATCGCCATCTTCGCGAGCATCGCGACCACCAACGGCTGCTTGGCCACCGGCTGTCCGAACTGCTCGCGCTCGCCCGCGTAGCGACGCGCCTCGTGGAACGCCGCGCTGGCCACACCCACCGACTGCTCCGCGACCCCGAGTCGTGCGTTGTTCATCAGGTCGAGCATCGCGCGGAAGCCCTGGCCCTTGGCGCCGAGTCGGTAGCCCACCGCGTTCTCGAAGAGCACCTCGCAGGTCGGCGAGCCGTGGATGCCGAGTTTGTGTTCGAGCCGCGGCACGCGCACACCGTTGCGCCTGCCGTCCTCGAGCTTCCACGGCACCAGCACGAGCGAGAGGCCGTTGGTGGTGCCCTTCGACTGGTCGTAGCTGTCGCCGTCGCGGGCCAACACCAGGTGGACGTCGGCTCCGCCGTTGGTGATGAAGATCTTGGTGCCGTCCACGCGGACCGTGCCGTCGGGCTGCTCGGTGACCCTGGTGGTGATGCCGCCGAGGTCGCTGCCGGCCTTCGCCTCGGTGAGATCCATCGAACCGAGCGCCTCGCCGGAGACGAAGCGCGGCAGCCAGAGCTGCTTCAGCTCCTCGCTCGCGTATCTCTCGATGTCGTTCGCCGCGCCGTTCTGGAGGCCGACCAGCGTGAACAAGCTCGCGTCGGCACGCGACATCATCTCCATGAACATGCCGTTCACGAGCGTAGGGAGCGCGGCGCCGCCGTAGGCTTCCGAGACGGTCAGGCTCACCAGCCCGGCCTCGCAAAGCTCCTGGTAGGCCTCGCGGATGTGCGCGGGCGGCCGCGCGCCGCCGTCCGGTGTGAGCTCCGCCTCCAGGTGCCAATCCTCGCGCGCCCGGCGCTCGAGGCTCGCGGCGAGCTGCGCCGTCGTCTCGAGGACGGTGCGGTAGGCGCCGACTTCCGCGTCGACGTCGGGCGTGCCGCCGTTGCGCAGCCGTAGATAACCCTCCCAGTCGGCCAGACGGTCGATGTAGAGGCGCATCGTCGGGGTGTAGTAGTCGGTCATTGGGGAGCCTCCTCGATCCGCACGAGGCCGATCGACACCTTGGCGTCACCAAGCTGTGCCTCGTGGCGTGACAGCGTGTCGTCGCCGAGCGCGTCGACCACTTCGATCGAGCGCGCGAGCGTCTGCTCGGCGATCCAGTCGCCGAAACTCGTGACGGCCGCGCGCCACTCGTCGGGTACCACCAGCGAGAGGCGGATGCGGTCGGAGACGTGCAGGCCGGCGTCCTTGCGCGCCTGCTGGACGCTGCGCACGACGTCGCGCGCGACGCCCTCGGCGATGAGTTCGTCGCTGAGCGTCACGTCGAGCACGACGATCGCGTTGCCGGCGGCGAGCGGCTCACAGGCGATGCCGGGCTTCGGGTCGAGGCGGAGCTGCCATTCGCCGTCCTCGAGCACCTCGCCGGCGACGCGCACGCGACCGCCGCCCAGCTGCTCGAAGCGACCGCTCTTCGCCGCCGCGAGCACGCTCTTCATCGCCATGCCGAGGCGCGGCCCGGCGGCGCGCGCGTTCACCTGGAGCTGGAAACGCGCCCAGCTGTCGATCGACTCGGCGAGGCGAACGGCCTTGACGTTCACTTCGTCGCGCAGCAGCGCTTCGTAGCGCGCCAGCGACGCGACGCCCGGGCCGGCGATCGTCATCTCGGCGAGCGGCTGTCGCACGCGCACGCTCACCTTCTCGCGCAGCGTGCGCGCGGCGCTCGCGGCGTCGCGCACGCGGTCCATCTCGGCGACGAGTTTCGCGTCGGCGGGCAGTGTCGCGGCGTCGGGCCAATCGGCGAGGTGCACGCTCGCTTCGCGGGTGAGGCCGCGGTAGATCTCCTCCGACACGAACGGCAGCAGGGGGGCCACCGCCTTCGCGAACGTCACGAGCGCCGTGTAGAGCGTGTCGTAGGCGTCGCGCTTGTCGTCGTCCATGCCGCTGCGCCAGAAGCGTTCGCGGCTGCGCCGGATGTACCAGTTGGTGAGCGCGTCGAGGAATCCGAACACCTGGTGGCAGGCGCCGCCGAGGTCGTAGGCGTCGAGGCGCTCGGTCACCGCGGCGACGAGTTCGTGCGTCTTGGCGAGGATGTAGCGGTCGAGCAGGCCCGGCGCGTCGCTGCGCAGCTTCGCCGCGTAGCGATCCGTGTTCGCGTACAGGCAGAAGAACGAATACGCGTTCCAGAACGGCAGCACGACCCCCCGCACCACGTCGGCGATCGCCTTCTCGTCGAGCTTCAGGTCGAGGCCGCGCAACACCGGCGACGAGACCAGGTACCAGCGCAGCGCGTCGGCGCCGAGCGTGTCCATGATCTCGAGCGGGTCGGTGTAGTTGCGCAGGCGCTTGCTGAGCTTCTGGCCATCCGCGGCCAGCAATACGCCGTGGCAGATGCAGTTCTGGAACGGCGGCTTGTCGAAGAGCGCCGTGCCGAGCACGTGCATCGTGTAGAACCAGCCGCGCGTCTGCGCGACGTAC
>JAGSPS010000373.1 GCA_018262315.1 Deltaproteobacteria bacterium
GCGCTGCAATCCCTGATCGTCAAGGGACGGCCCGGGATCGCGAAGGTGCGCGAGGCGTCGGGCACCCGCGACGCGCCCGTGCCGATCGTGCGGCTCGGAGAACTCGGCAGTTTCGACCCGCGGATCGCCGAGAAGGCGATCTATCACAAGGACCTCGAGCGCGTCGCGTATGTCTACGCCGAGCCCGTCGGGCGTCCCCCCGCCGAGGTCATCGCCGACGTGGGAGCCGATCTGGTGACGGCGTCCACGCTCGCCGCCGGTGACACGCCTGCGTCGTCGCTCGAGCCGCGCCCGCTCTGGCAGCGCACCTTCGTCTCCAACGGGGGCGGCATCCCCTGGGCGCTACCGGCAGGTACACAGGTGCGCTGGAATGGCGAGGGCGAGTGGAAGATCACGCTCGAGGTGTTCCGGGATCTGGGGATTGCCTTCGGTGTCGCGCTGCTCGGCATCTACTGCCTGCTGATCTACCAGACCGGCTCGTACGCCATGCCGCTCGTGCTGATGATTTCGATCCCGTTGACGCTGATCGGTATCCTTCCCGGTTTCTGGCTGCTCGGCCTCGTCGGCGGTGGCGAGATCGGTGGCTTCCCGAATCCGACCTTCTTTACCGCGACAGCGATGATCGGCATGATCGCGCTGGCCGGCATCGCGGTCCGCAATGCGATCCTGCTGATCGAGTTCGTGCATGTCGCGCTCGCCGGCGGCGCACCGCTGCGCGACGCACTGCTGCGGGCAGGCGCCGTGCGCACGCGCGCGATCCTGCTCACCGCGGGCGGCGCGATGCTCGCCGCCGTGCCGATCACGCTCGATCCGATCTTCTCGGGCCTCGCCTGGTCGCTGATCTTCGGCCTGCTGGTCTCGACGCCGTTCACGCTCGTGGTGATCCCGGTGGTCTATGAACTCGTCTACCGCAACCGACCCGGACACGGTCTTCCGCGGCCGCGGGCAGAGGAAGCGTCATGAGCGCATCACTCGGGAGAGTCGTCCAGGTCGGTGCCGGGATTGCATTGGTGGTTGCGACGGTGGCGTGGCTCTCGGGAAGCTGCGGCGAGAAGATCGAGCCCGGCAGCGCCCCGCCCGCGACTTCGAGCGACACGGCGGACTCCACGACGGTCGCAGTCGAGCGGACGCTGGAAGCGGTCGTCGAGGCGGTGAGCGGGACGGTCGTGTCGGCGCGTCACACGACCGTGTCTGCGAAGATCCTGGCGCGGATCGAGGACGTGAAGGTGCGCGCGGGTTCGGAAGTGGCCGCCGGCGACGTGCTCGTCGTGCTCGATTCCCGCGACCTCGCGGCGCAGGCGCGCGAGGCGGAGGAAGCGCGCGCGGCCGCGCGTTCGCAGCTCGAACTCGCCCGACGCGAGCGCGACCGCAGCCAGGAACTATTCGCGCAGGGTGTCGCGGCGCGCCGCGATCTCGATCGCGCGCTCTCCGCAATCCAGGGGGCCGCGGCCGAAGCGGAGCGCGCCGAGCAGCACGTGCGCGACGCCGAGGTCGCGCACTCCCACGGCGAGATCCGCTCGCCGGTGGCGGGTCGCGTCGTCGATCGGCTCGCCGAGCCCGGCGACACCGCATCGCCCGGTGTGCCGCTGTTGCGCATCTACGACCCCAGCGTGCTGCGCCTCGAAGCGGCTGTGCGCGAGTCGCTCGCCCAGCATCTGTCGGTGGGACAGCGCGTCTCCGTCTTCATCGAAGCCACCTCCGAGCGCAGCGACGGAGAGATCGAAGAGATCGTGCCGCAAGCCGAGACGGGCGCGCGCACCTTCCTCGTGAAGGTGCGCTTCGCGCCGCGCGCCGCCGTGTTGTCCGGCATGTTCGGGCGCGTCGAGGTGCCGGCCGGCGAACGCGAGCGCTTTCTCGTGCCGGCCGCAGCGATCGAGCGCATCGGCCAGCTCGAGTTCGTGACCGTCGTGGGCGACGACGGTCGCGCCGAACGCCGGCTCGTGACGAGTGGCACGCGCAACGAGCGCGGTCAGGCCGAGGTGCTCTCGGGGCTCGCCGCCGGCGAGCGGGTTCGCGTGTCGAAGGCAGCGGACAGCCGCGGTTAGCAGCCTGCTGTTGCGCGGCGCGTTTCCAGGCGCGCCGAGTTGGAGCGACCCTCGCGCTAGACTCTGCAAAGTGGGGCGCTTTTCGCAGTTGATCACCCGCGTCGATCGCGTGCTCGAGTTGGCCGAACGCTGGCTCGAGCGGCGCACCGGCGCGCGACTCGAGCCGGCCCTCGCGGCGCGCTGCACGGCGTTTCGCTGGGACGCGCGCGACGGCGCCGGCCGACTGCTCCCGATCGAGGAGATGCAGGCGATCGATCTCGACGACCTGCTCGGCGTCGAGCGCTCGATCGCCGAACTGGTGCGCAATACCGCCCAATTCGTGCGCGGCCTGCCCGCCAATCACGTGCTGCTCTTCGGCGAACGCGGGACCGGGAAGTCGTCGTCGGTGAAGGGGTTGCTGCCGCGCTTCGCGGCGCGCGGGCTGCGCCTGGTCGAAGTGCGAAAAGGCGATCTGGTCCAACTCCCCGACGTGGTCGCAGCACTGCGCGGCCTGCCGTACCGCTTTCTCGTCTTCTGCGACGACCTCGCATTCGACGCCGGCGAACCCGGCATGCGCGAGCTGAAGGTCGCGCTCGAAGGCAGCGTCGAGACGACGCCCGGCAACGTGCGCATCATCGCGACCAGCAACCGCCGCCACCTGGTTCCCGAGTTCGCGAGCGAGAATCGCGCCGCGCGACTCGACGAGGAAGGCGAGCTGCACATGGGCGAAGCACTCGAGGAGAAACTCGCGCTCGCCGATCGCTTCGGCCTGGTGCTGGGCTTCTACGGCTTCGATCAGCCGACCTATCTGCGCATCGTCGACCGCTACGCGCAGAAGGCCGGCATCGACTGGCCGCGCGATCGGCTCCACGCCGAAGCGCTGCGCTTCGCGCTCCAGCGCGCGAGCCGCTCGGGCCGCGTCGCGCGGCACTTCGTCGACGACCTCGCCGGTCGCATCGCACTCGAGCGAGCGGGCGACCCGTGACGGACGA
>JAGSPS010000374.1 GCA_018262315.1 Deltaproteobacteria bacterium
CCTCGAGCGTGCGGCCGAGCCGGTCCATCTCGGTGATCAGCACGGCGTCGAAGAGATTGATCGGCGGGTGGTCGATCACGACGCGCGCGATGCCCTCCCCCACTTGCACCCGCAGCGCGCGGTAGCTCCCGTAGTCCATCCTTCCTCCGCTACACCGTGCGGCTGAAGAGCCGCGCGCCTGCACGCTGTTGCTCGGGCAGGTAGGCGTCGAAGGCCATCGCCACGTTCCGGACCAACAGCCGACCGAGCGGTGTCACGCGCAGGCTGCCGTCGCCCGCGCGCAGCAGGAGGCCATCGGCCTCGAGCACTTCGAGGCTCGCCAGCTCGCGCGCGTAGGCCTCCGCGAAGTTGCGGCCGAAGCGCGCGCCCCATTCGGCGGCCGAGATCTCGCCGTGGCACATGATTCGGGTGATCACGAAGCGGCGTTCGACGTCGTCGGCGCCGAGCCGCTGGCCCCGCAGTGTCGCGACGCCGCGCGCCTGCACGGCTTCCTGCCAGGCCGGCAGTTCGCGCTCGTTCTGGGCGTAGCTCGCGGGCAGTTCGCTGATCGCGCTCGGCCCGAAACCAAGCAGGACGGTATCGGCCTGTGTCGTGTAACCCATGAAGTTGCGACGCAGCGTTCGATCGCGCAGCGCGATCGCCAGTTCGTCGTCGGGACGCGCGAAGTGGTCCATGCCCACGTAGACGTAGCCGGCGCGCAACAGGCGCCGAATCGCGAGCAACAGGATCCGGAGCTTTGTCGTCGCGTCCGGCAGGTCCTGCCGCTCGAAACCGCGCTGCTGCTTCGCCACCCACGTCACGTGCGCGTAGGAGTAGAGCGCGATGCGATCGGGGCCGATCGCGATCACGGTGTCGAGCGTGCGGGTGAAGCTGTCCTCGCGCTGGAACGGCAGGCCGTAGATCAGGTCCAGATTCACGCTGGCGAAGCCCGCACGACGCGCCGCTTCGACGAGCGAAGCCGTCATCTGCGCGGGCTGGATGCGATGGATCGCCTGCTGCACCCGCGGCTCCACGTCCTGCACGCCGAGCGAGATGCGGTCGAAGCCGAGTTCGCGGAGCGTCTCGACCTGGTCCTGTGTCGTCACGCGCGGATCCACCTCGATCGAGACCTCGGCGCCCGCACGCAGCGGGAAGGCGTCGGTGAGCGCGTGGAACAGGCGCCGGATCTGCGCGGGTTCGAGATGCGTCGGCGTCCCGCCGCCCCAGTGGAGTTGCGCGGCGGGCGGCGGCGAAACGATCCGCTCGCGCACCGCGTCGATCTCGCGCGCGATCGCGTCGAGGTAGCGCTCGGGCAGCGCCACATCGCGCGTGATGATCCGGTTGCAGGCGCAGAAGTGACACAGGCTCGCGCAGAACGGGACGTGCGCGTAGAGCGAGAGCGCCTCCCCATTCGCGAGCGCCGGGAGATCGCGCGCGAAGTCGTCCGCCGCGTAGTCCGCCGTCCAGACCGGCGCCGTCGGGTAGCTCGTGTAGCGCGGCCCGGGGCCCTCGTAGCGGGGCAGGATCGTCTCCGCGTGATCGAGATCGAGCGCGAAGGCGTCGTCGGATCGCTGCGTGTGGTCGCTGGCGGTCATGGCAGGGGAACGATGACCGGCCTCCACCCGCCGCACAATCCCCGGGGATTGGACTCAACGATTCTCCCGCGTTTGCCGATCCACGCAGGGTGATCGAACGCCCCACGAGCCTGAGCGACGAAGCGCCGCAGCGCTGCGCGGCGACTGCCATCTCGGAGGTCGCCGGGCAGATCGCTCCGACGTTCTCGCGGGCCGGGGCGCTCGGCGTGCTGATCGCCGACGCCAGCAGCCTCGACGCGCTCGAGCGCCGTTACGGAAGCGAGGCGCACGAGCGGGCCCTGGCGCAGCTCGCGGAGCTGCTGGCCGCCGCCTGTCAGGAGGTCGTGCCGGGACGGGCCTTGATCGCGCGCGGAGAAGTCGGGCGCGGCGAACTCGTGGCGCTGATCCCCTGCGCCCGCGCCGAAGCCGAACTCTTCTCGAAGGGGCTGCCCGCGATCGAGCGCTCGATGCGCGTGCAGCTCGCGCGTCAGGGCGCGCGGGCCGTGTACCCGTACCTGCGCGAGCTGCCGCCGATCGCAGTCGGCCGCGCCTACGTGCTGCGCAATCCGCTGCTCTCCGAGATGACCCAGATTCGCGACACCATCGAGGCCGCGCGCACCGACGCGAGCCTGAACCAGCGGATCGCCGCGCGCGCGCGCCGGCGCAGCTTCGTGGACGTGCTGGTGCACGAGCGCGTCCACTCGGTCTACGAGCCGATCGTGGATGCGCGCACGCTCACCGTGTTCGGCTACGAAGGGCTGATCCGCGGCGAGGACGGCACCGCGTTCGCGTCGCCGCTCCAACTCTTCGACGTCGCGGCCGAGGAAGGTCTCCTCTTCGAACTCGACTGCCTGTGCCGCCGCGCGGCGCTGGTCGGCGCCACCGACTTCCCGGAAGGCGCCAAGCTCTTCATGAACATCCGCCCGTCCTCGTTTCACGATCCGAACTTCCAGCTGGATGCGCTGCAGCGCACGCTCGACCGCTGCGGGCTGGCCCCGCGCGATGTCGTTTTCGAGATCTCGGAGCAGGAATCGATCGAGAACTACGAGATCTTCCGCGAGGCGCGCGACGCCTACGGCAAGCTCGGCTTCCAGTTCGCGCTCGACGACACCGGTGCCGGCTACGCGAGCCTCGAGACCGTCGCCGAGCTCACGCCCGAGTTCATCAAGGTCGACCGCGTCTTCGTGCGCGGCATCGACCAGGATCCCGTGCGCCAGACCGTGCTGCGCGCGCTGCAGAGCCTCGCGCGCGACCTCGACGCGCGCATCGTCGGCGAAGGACTCGACACCCTCGAAGAGCTGCGGATGCTCGACACGCTCGGCATCCCGTTCGGGCAGGGCTGGCTCTTCGGCAAGCCCGGCCCCCTGCGCGCGGACGACGGCGGCTAGCTCGCGATCCGCGCCGCGCGCGGCGCCAGCTCCGCGATCGGTACGCCGTGCGGGCACGCGTCGAGGCAG
>JAGSPS010000375.1 GCA_018262315.1 Deltaproteobacteria bacterium
AGGAAGAAGTGTCCACCCGCAATCACCGCGGTGCAGGACGCCGCGCGCGCCGCATCCGCGATCGGCGAACCGGTTCCGCACAGTACGATCTGCAGATCGGGCGAGCGCAGCACGCTCTCGTCCACGCGCGCGAGTGTGCGCTCGACCTGGAGGTCGATCAGTCGCTGGCAGCCGACCGCGCAGGTCGCAACCGCGAGGAAGACGGCGAGATTTCGTTTCATGATGCGCGGCTCCCGAGCGCGGTCACGAGCGGAGTGCGCCGGACCGGATCGATGCGGCAGCCTAGTTCCGATCGAAGTTCTCGGGCAATTCCTTTTTTTGCGGAGTGCAGAGGGCTGGCGCGGGTAGACTGGCGGCGCCGCACGAGGAGAGCAGCATGCCCGGACCGCTCGATGCAATCCGCGTCGTCGACGTCTCGACCATCCTCGCCGGACCGCTCGCCACGATGATCCTCGCCGATCAGGGCGCCGACGTGATCAAGGTCGAACCGCTCGGGATCGGCGACCTGTTGCGGATCGCGCCGTTCCGGCGCGAGGGGCTCTCCGCATTCTTCGCGAACGGCAATCGCGGCAAGCGCTCGGTGGCGCTCGATCTGAAGCAGCCCAGCGGCCGCGAGGTGCTGTTGCGGATGGTGGAGCGCACCGACGTGTTCGTGCAGAACTTCCGCCCCGGCGCGGTCGAGCGACTCGGCATCGCCGAGCCCGACCTGCGCGCGGTGCGTCCCGATCTGATCTACGTCTCGGTGAGCGGCTACGGCGAGTCGGGCCCCTACCGGGATCGCCGCGTCTACGACCCGATCCTGCAGGGAATCACCGGCCATGTCGCGATCCAGAAGAATCCCGATGTGCCGATCCCCGATCTGATCCGCCACGTCGTCATCGACAAGGCGAGTGCCTACACCGCGGCGCAGGCGATCACCGCCGCGCTCTTCGCGCGCACGCGCGGCGCCGGCGGCCAGCACGTGCGCATCGCGATGATCGACGTCGCGCTCGCCTTCCTCTGGCCCGACGGCATGATGGCCCACACATTTCTCGGTGAGAACGTGACGCCCGGCCCGACGCTCTACGAAATCTACCGGCTCACCGAAACCGCAGACGGCCACCTGATCTACTTCGCCGCCAGCGACTCCGAGCTGCACGGCGTCTTCCGCGCGCTCGGCCGGCCCGAGCTCTGCGACGACCCGCGCTTTGCGCTCTTCGAGCGCGCGAAGCACGCCGAGGCGCTCGGCGCGATCCTCTACGAGGAGTTCCGCAAGCACCCGACGCGAGAGCTGCTCGAACGGCTGGTCGCGGAACAGGTGCCGGCGGGCCCCGTCAACTCGCTCGAAGCCGTCTTCGACGATCCGCAGCTGAAGCACAACGGCAGCATCATCGAGTTGGAACACCCGAAGGCAGGAAAGCTGCGGCAGGCAGCGCCGGCGGCGCACTTCGACAAGACGCCCGCGACGCCGGGAAGAGTCGCGCCGCTGCTCGGGGAGCACACCGAGGAGGTGCTGGCGGAGTTCGGTTACGGAGCCCAGGCGCGAGCGCTGTTGCGGGGCGAGGGAGTGATCCCGTAGATGCGACTCGACGAAGCAGACCAGCTCCTCGACCCGGGCCATCTCGCTTTCGAGTCCGGCTGGCTGCGGCTCGACGACGGCCAGCTCCACGTCGCGGCGCACACCGCGATGGTCGCTTGCAAGGGCCGCATGGTCGAGTGGTGGTTCGGCTATCTCGAGACCACCGAGCAGTACAAGTGGTGGCATCCGAAGGACCACGTCTGGTGCGAGTGGGTCGGTGAACGCGGCAGCGGCCGCTACGTCGGCGGCGAACACCACGTACACGAGTTCATTGGCGGCGAGCTGCAGAAGTTGAAGATCCGCTTTCGCGAACCGGCCGAGCTTCTCGACGTGACGCGCTTCGAAGAGGCCGGCGTCTCGGCTGCCATCTGCGCGCGTGTGGGCCTGCAGGGTGCGCCGGTCTGGAGCGGGCATCTGATCCACCTCGTGCGCGACACCGGATACGGCTGCGAAATGCGCAGCCGCTTCTGGCTGGGCGACGTCGATCCGCCCGCCCTCGCGAGTACCCGCGAGGCGCGCATCCAGCTGGTCCCCGACCACGTAGGCCCTGCCCTGCTGAAACACTGCCACGAGGAGATGAGCTACCTCGCGTCGTTCCTTCCGGCGCTGTACACGAACAAGGCCAGGTTCTAGGCGCAGGCGGCGCTGCAGCGCGCGCTGCATTGCCCGGGCCGCCGGAGTCCGGCATGCTCGGGCGGCTCGCCGTCGTGGCGAGTCGGCGCGAGGCATGACGCCCGCACCGTTGCTCCGCGGAGCGCGACATGCCTCCGCGCGAGGAGATACCGCGTGCATTCCCATTCCTGTCATTCGGAGCATTGGAATTCCCGATTCCGGCGCTGGCATGCCCGTCACTTCGATCCGGCGTTTGCGGGTGGTGGCGGCGATGGCCCGGGCGCGTCGCAGCGTTGGGGCGAAGCCGAGGCGCGGCGTGCCCAGCGCTTCGCGCACCGGCGCTTCGAAGAAGACGAGTTCATCTCGAACGCGGGCCTCGGCGTGCGGCGCCCGCTGCGCTTCCTCGCCTACAAGCTCGATCTCGACGACGAGCAGACGGCCCGGTGTGCACGCATCCTCGAGCGGCTGAAGCTCGAACGCGCGCAGGCGGCGCTCGATCTGCGGCGCGCCGCCGCCGATCTCGCCGACGCGCTCGAAGCAACCGAGTTCACGCGCGCGAAGGTGGACTCGGCCGGTGAGCTGCGCGCGACCGCTGCGCGCCGCGTCGAGACGGCCGTCGCAACCGCGCTCGAGGAACTGCACGCACTGCTCGAACCCGATCAGCGCGTGCGGCTCGCCGAGTTCGTGCGCAGCGGCGTGATCCGCATCTAGCCTCGATCCGGCATTGCCGGGCGCGATCGAACGGCCGCGATCGGCGGCGAAAGGACCAGCCGTGCGCCGGGTGGCTCGTCGCCTCCGGGCTGCCGAGGCGCGCAGCCGTGAGCCGGAGGAAGAAGGTCT
>JAGSPS010000376.1 GCA_018262315.1 Deltaproteobacteria bacterium
TCAGCACGCGCACCGCTCCGCCGCGTCGCTGCGCGGCGTCGCGCGCGGCGGCGACGACGCGCGCCGCCAGCTCGCAGAGCGCGCGGCCCCCGAGATCGCGCTCGCGGAGCTGCACCCAGTCCACCCCGCCGAGCACCGCCTCGGCGACCGCGGTTTCGAGCGGCACGCGTGCGAGACGCCGATCGGTGACGAGACAGAGAAGCGGGCGCGGCAAGGCTTCAGAACGAGGCGAGTCCGTCGAGCGGACTCGAAGCCGACGCGTACAGGCGACGCGGGATGCGACCCGCCTCGTACGCGAGGCGTCCCGCTTCGACGGCTAGCTTCATGGCGCGCGCCATCTTCACGGGGTCCTTGGCGCCCGCGATCGCCGTGTTCATCAGCACCGCGGTGGCGCCGAGTTCGAGCGCAACCGCCGCGTCGCTCGCGGTGCCGACGCCCGCGTCCACGATCACCGGCACCTCGACCGTCTCCAGGATGATGCGCAGGTTGGCGGGATTGCGGATGCCGAGCCCCGAGCCGATCGGCGCGGCGAGCGGCATCACGGCCGGGCAGCCCATCGCGGCGAGGCGCTGGCAGGCGACCGGGTCGTCGCCCACGTAGGGCAACACCTCGAAGCCGTCGGCGAGCAGGATCTTCGCGGCTTCGAGCGTCGCGGGAACGTCGGGGAAGAGCGTGCGCTCGTCGCCGATCACTTCGAGCTTCACGAGGTCGTGGCCGAGCAGCTCTCGGCCGAGCCGGGCGGTGGTGACGGCGGCATCGACGTCGTAACAGCCCGCCGTGTTGGGCAGGATCGTCACGCCCTCGGGCACGAAGTCGAGGAAGCGCTTGCCGTCCTTGACTGCGCTCAGCTCCACGCGACGCAGCGCGACGGTGATCAGGTCGGCGCCGGCGGCGAGCGTGGCTTCGCGCATCTGTTCGAGCGACGCGTACTTGCCGCTGCCGACGATCAGTCGCGAGCGGAACGTGTGCGTGCCGAGTGTGAACGAATCGGACATGGGAACTAGCCTCCGCCCACGGCTTCGAGGATCTCGATGCGGTCGCCCTCGGCCAGCGGGTGCGTGTCGAATGCAGAGCGCGGCACGACGTTGCGATTCACCGCCACCGCGATCCGCTTGCCTCCGACGCCGAGCAGCGCGAGCAGCCCGCCGACGCTCGTCTCGGGCGGAATCTCGCGCTCCGCGCCGTTCACCAACACCTTGCACTGCGATTGGAACATCGAGTGGGCCAAGCTATCCGACGGGCTTTCCGCGGTCAAACCCGACGTTCTTGATTTCCGCCGCATTTCCCGTGGGTTATAAAGCCGCCCGGAGAAGTGCTGGCATGTCCACTCGCAGCGCCGATCGTCTGGCCGATTCGCGGCCGACGCGTGCCCGGATCGATCTGGCCGCGCTCGCCGGGAACTGGGCGATTGCGCGCCGCCACGCGGGCGCGCGCGCCGTCATCGCGGTCGTGAAGGCGGACGCCTACGGACACGGCGTGTCCGCCGTGGCGCGCCGGCTGCAGCGCGAAGGGTGCACGGCGTTCGCGGTCGCGACCGCGTCGGAAGTCGCGGCGCTACGCGCGGCGGGCGTCGACGCCCCGGTGCTGCTGCTCGGTGGCGTGCACGACGCGGCCGATGCGCGCACCGCGCTCGCACTCGCTGCGACGCCGGTGCTGCACCACGAGGCGATGCGCACGGCGGTCGAGGACGCCGCGGCGTCGCTCGGGCGCCGCGCGCCGGTCCACGTCGAGGTCGATACGGGAATGCGGCGGCTCGGCGTTCCGGTGGGCGAAGCCGCCGCCCTGATCGCGCGCGTCGCGGCGAGCCGCCACCTCGCGCTCGCGGGCGTCTCGACGCACTTCGCGCGCGCCGACGAGCGCGATCCCGCGCCGACGCGCGCCCAGGCGCAGGCGCTCGCAGTCGTGCTGGAGGATCTCCGCCGCCGCGGAGTCGATCCGGGGCAGGTCCATCTCGCCAACTCGGCGGGGCTGCTAGGCACCGCGAGCTGGCACGACTTGCTCCCCGGCGACGCGGTGCGGCCGGGCGTGATGCTCTACGGAGCGGCGCCGGCGCCGCACTTTGCAGGCGCGGGGCTGCGACCGGTGATGACGCTGCAGACGGCGGTCACCGCGCTGCGCCGCGTCGCGGAAGGCGAGGGCGTCGGCTACGGCGCGGTCTGGCGCGCGCCGCGCTCCGGTTGGGTCGCGACCCTGCCGATCGGGTACGCGGACGGCGTGCCGTGGTCGCTCGGCCGGCCCAATGCGGGCGGAACCGTGCTCCTCGCAGGCCGGCCGCGCGCGATCGTCGGCCGCATTTCGATGGATCTCGCAACGGTGTGGTTGGAGGACGACGCGGTGGCGCTCGGCGAGCAGGCGATCGTATTCGGGGCGGGTGCGCCCGTCGAAGCGCTCGCGGCCGCTGCGGAGACGATCGCCTACGAGCTTCTGGTGCGCGTCGGCGACCGCGTGCCGCGGATGGCGATCGATTGAGCGTGCGCGAGCTGACCGCGCAGTGCACGCGGATCGGTGCGGCCGTGCTGCCGGCGGTGATCGCCGGCAGCGCGCTCGTGGGTTGCGCGTGGATCGTGCAGAGCGCGGACGCCGCGGCGGCGCTCGCCGCGCTGGTGGCTCGCGTCCCGCGCGCGATCGGGCCGCTCGTCGCCGGAATCCTCGTTGCGGCACGGGTGGGCGCGCTGCTGGCCGGCGAGCTCGGCGAACTGCGCCGCGGGCAGCAGGTCGACTGGCTGCGCGCGGCGGGACTCTCGCCGCTTCGCCAGTTGGTGTTGCCGCGCCTGCTCGCGGTCGTTCTGGTGATGCCGGTGGCGACGCTCGTGGCCGACGCCGCGCTGCTCGCCGGCGCGTCGCTGCTCGCGGTGCAGCGCGGCGCGGCGGCGCTGGCGTTCGCGCAACTCGCACCCGCCGCCGTGTGGATCGGTCTCGCGAAGGCCGCGCTCTTCGGCGCGACGCTCACGGGTGTCGCCTGCGCGATCGGTCTGGGGCTGCGCGCCAGCGACATCCCCCGGCT
>JAGSPS010000377.1 GCA_018262315.1 Deltaproteobacteria bacterium
GACGCGGTGTTGTTGCTCGAGGATCGGCGCTTCTTCGAGCATCGCGGCGTCGATCCCTGGCGGATCGGCGGTGCGGCGCGCGCAAACCTGCGCGCCGCCCGGATCGCGGAAGGCGGCAGCACGATCACGCAGCAACTGGTGCGCACCGTCGCGCTCTCGCGCGCACGCACGCTCACGCGCAAGCTGCGCGAGGCGGCCGGCGCGCTGTGGCTCGAAGCCCGCTTCGAAAAGCGCGTGCTGCTCGCCGCCTATCTCAATGAGGTGTATCTCGCGCAAGACGGCGCGGTGGCGGTCCACGGCGTCGAGGCGGCGGCGCGACACGTGTTCGGGAAGCCGGCGGCGTCGCTCGATCTCGGCGAGTCGGCGCTGCTCGCCGGGATGATCCAGGCGCCCATCCGCTATGCGCCGGCGCGACATCCCGACGCGGCGCGTGTGCGGCGCCACCAGGTGCTCGAGCGGCTGCGCAGCGCCGGGCGCATTCCCGATGCCGAGGCTGCGGCGGCCGACGCGCGACCGCTCGTCCCCGCAGCCTTCGCGGCGAGCCCGCGCCGCGCCCGCTTCGCGCTCGACTTCGTGCGCCGGCGGATCGCCGCGCAGCTCGGCGCGGAAAACCTCGCGCGCGGCGGCGTCGAGATCCGCGCGACGCTCGACGAGCGCCTCCAGGCGCTCGCGGAAGACGCCGTGGCGCGCGGCGTCGCGCGCATCGAGAGCGAGCGGCCGGCGCTGCGCGCGGACGGGCGGCGCGTCGAAGCGGCGCTGGTCGTGCTCGATCCGCGCAGCGGAGCGCTGCGCGCGCTGGTCGGCGGGCGCGACTACGCGCGATCGCCCTTCGACCGTGCAGTGTTCGCGCGCCGGCAGCCCGGCAGCGCGTTCAAGCCGTTCGTGCTGCTCGCCGCGATCGCGCGGCGCGACGGTCGCGCGCCAGGGTTCACGCTGGCCTCGCGGATCGAGGACGCACCGTTGCAGGTCCCGATGCCGCGCGGCGAAATCTGGCGACCCGAGAATCCCGATCACCAGTTCCGCGGCGACATGACGCTGCGCTACGCGATCGAGCAGTCGCTCAACACGCCGTTCGCGCGGCTCGGGATGAACGTCGGACTCGACCGCGTCGTGGCGACGGCGCGCGCACTCGGTGTCGAGGGGCGACTCGCGCCGGTTCCGAGCCTCTCACTCGGCTCGTTCGAGACGAGTCCGCTCGCGATGACGCTCGCGTACGCGACGCTCGCAGCGGGCGGGGTTCGAACGCCGCTGCGCGTCGCGAGCGAAGTGCGCGACGCCGGCGGTCACCGGCTCGCCCCGGACGGCGCGACACCCGCTGCGGTCGTATCCGCGGCGGAGGCGTTCGTGGTGACGTCGGCGCTCCAGGGCGCCGCGAACCAGGGCAGCGCGGCGCCGCTGCGCCTGCTCGGATTCCACGGCGACGTCGCGATGAAGACCGGAACCAGCGACGGTTTCCGCGACGCCTGGGCAGTGGGCTACACGCCAGAACTCGCGATCGGCGTGTGGATCGGAACCGACGACGCGCGCTCCATCGAGCAGTCGGGCGCAGAGGCGGCGCTGCCGATCGCGGCCGATTTCCTGATCGCGGCGCTGGGACCGCGCGGGCGCTCGGTCTTCGTGCCGCCGCCGGGACTCGAGCGGGCGAAGGTCGACGTGCCGTTCGGAAACTTCTGCATCCCCGCGCGCGAGTTGTTCCTGTCCGGCACGGCGCCCGGCACGACGTGCCGCACGCTGCCGCTTCGTCCTTGACCGCGCCGCAGGTTCCGTAGTACTTGAACCAGGCAACGAGGAGCCGAGATGAAACCCTCCCTTCGACGTGAAATCGCCACTGCGCTCGCCATCGCGCTCGCGAGCGCGTCCTTCGCGGCACGCGCCGACACACGATCGGACTACAGCATCTTCTGTCTCGACCTGTCCTCGAGCGACCCCGGCGTCGCGACCTACCCGAGTTCGACCAATGCGAGTTCGGGCACGCACCTGGTGGCGGGCGGAAGCTTCTCGTGGGATCTCTTCTCCGACGGCTGGATGCCCGGTCCGGGCATCCCGTTCCTGAACCAGGCCGCAGAAGCGTGGACGGGCTACCAGGACGTGACGATCCCGTTCGGTGCGAACTGCCAGTTTTTTTCTGGCACCCAGAGCCGGATCGTGATCCATGGTGTCAAGCCGTCCGCGCCCGCCGAGTCGGGCACCGCGCCGGCCCAGATCCGCGTCCATTATCACGTGATCCTCGAGAACGAATACGCGGGTACAGGGGCCAGTGTCGGTGCGGTGAACGGGATCCAGGTCGATGCGCCGAGCCAACTCGGCAGCGCCAATCTCAGTCTGAACGACTCCGGCGGCGCGCCCGTCCTCAGCGCGCCGCAGGGAGCGACCGTGGGCGATCTCTCGATCGGTCCGCTGACGCGCAAGGAGGTCGAGGGCGATCTCGTGATCAGCGACATGCTCGACTTCGGACCGCTGTCCGCGAGCCTCGTCGGGATCACGTTCTACTCGGGCACCCAGACCAACGGCACGCTGAATCCGACGGCGCTGGTGACCGCGCAGGCCGCGTCGATGGGCGGCCAGACCGCCGTGACCGACGTCGCGAGCCTCGACCCCAGCGTGGTGTTCACCGTCGTCGTGCCGGAGGCCGGCGCGAGTGCGCTCGGTACGATCTCGTTCGTGTGTCTCGCAGCACTGGCCTCCAGGCGCAGGCGTTGAGCGGGGCTCGCGCCACCGCACTCCGGCGCCGGCGTCTCTGGCAGAGGACGCCCAGGACTCCGACCGCAACGGCGGCCAGCTCGGAAGCGCCGGGCTCCGGGATTGCGACGGCGACGGCCGTGCGGATTTCCGGTAACAGCGAATAAAGTTGACCGCCCGGGCAGCTCGTGGTCGTGCAGGTGGTCGGAGAGTCGTTGCCGTCTCGATGTCCGCTGATGTTGGCGAGTGCGAGCTGGGTTCCGGGGTGGTCGGACGTGCCCAGCGGATCGATGCCGCGCTGGCTCGCCTTCCAGGCCAGCAGCCG
>JAGSPS010000135.1 GCA_018262315.1 Deltaproteobacteria bacterium
GCCTGGCGTCACCTCGATCTCGATGGACTTCCACAAATACGCCTTCGCGGCGAAGGGCGCGTCGGTGATCCTGCATCGCAACAAGGAACTGCGGCGCTACCAGATCTACGCGTGCTCGAACTGGACCGGCTACACGGTGATCAACCCGACCGTGCAGAGCACCAAGTCGGCGGGACCCGTCGCGGCGGCGTGGGCCGCGCTGCATTTCATCGGCGACGCCGGCTACCTCGAGATCGCGCGCCAGGTGCTCGGCGCGACGCGGCGCATCGCCGAGCACGTCGACGCGAGTCCGGACCTGCGCCTGCTCGGACGGCCCGAAATGAACCTGGTCGCGTTCACCTCGGACACCGTGAGCGTCTTCCACGTGATCGACGAGATGAAGACGCGCGGTTGGTACATCCAACCCCAGCTCGGCTACGGCGATTCCAAGGAGAACATCCACCTCTCGATCAACCCCGCGAGCGTGCGCTGGGTGGATGCGATGCTCGCCGATCTCGACGTCTGCGTCGCGAAGGCGAAGTCGATGCCCTCGGGCGAACTCGCCGGGAAGATCCGGGCGGCGTTTGGTGACCTCGATCCGAGCACGCTCGGCGACGACACCTTCCAGGGCCTGCTCGCGATGGCCGGCGTGCAGGGCAGCGCGCTGCCGGGCCGCATGGCCGAGGTGAACGAGGTGCTGAACGCGCTGCCGGTGAAGATGCGCGAACGGCTGCTGGTCGAGTACCTGAACGAGCTGTTCAGACAGCCGCAATAGTCGCGCAGTCCGACCCAGAGGGGCCAGCGAGCGCACTTTTCTCGCGCAGCTCTCTCTCTCTATGCAAGAATGACCCGGATCTGGACGGAATCTGGAGGACCGGGCATGCCCTCGTTGCGTCAGCTCCGTCTCGAGCTCACGTGGAATCAGCTCCGTAGCCGGACTCTTGCAGGCGTCGTGCTCGCGGCGTCGCTGCTGGCGTTCGCAGCGGATCCCGCGTTCGCGGCGCGCGCACGCGGATCCCACGAGGCCGTTGGCTTCCAACTCTTCGAGAGCCCGCAGGTGAACCCGCTCGTCCTCAACGAGGCCGGGACTCGGCTCTACGTCGCGAACACGACGAGCAACTCGGTGTCCGTGATCGATACCAGCACCAGCTTCGGCATCGTCACGACCGCGGTCGGGCTCGACCCGGTCTCGTTGGCGGTCCGACCGACTGCGAACGAACTCTGGGTCTCGAATCACGTCTCGGACACCGTCAGCATCATCGACATCGCGCCCGGCAGCCCGACCGAGAACCGCGTCATCGACACCATCCAGGCGCTGAACGCGGACGGCGTCACGGAATTCGACGAGCCCGTCGGGATCGCCTTCACGCCGACCGGCGGCAAGGCGTACGTGGCGCTCTCGTCGCGCAATCAGATTGCGGTGATCGACGCGGCGACGCGCGCGGTCACCGCGCGCCTGAACGTGCGCGCGCAGGATCCGCGCGCGATCGCGGTGCGCAACGGTCTGCTCTTCGTGGCGGCCTTCGAAGGGCACAACCAGACCGAGAGCGGGATCTGCCCGACCGAGAACGACGCCAACGCCCAGTGCACGC
The DNA here is from genome assembly GCA_018262315.1 of Deltaproteobacteria bacterium. Classification (GTDB taxonomy): domain Bacteria; phylum Myxococcota_A; class UBA9160; order UBA9160; family PR03; genus PR03. Next base: position 1,572 of record JAGSPS010000135.1, read on the forward strand.
TCGGGCTCACCGACCTGCAGACGTTCGCGACCAACCCGAACATTCCCGGCGAGCAGAAGAACATCGTGGTCGATGGCGGGAACCCGGACCGCGATCTCTTCGTATTCCGCACCGACACGAACGCCGAAGTCGCCGCCGTGTCCGGGATTGGAACGCTCCTCTACGGCCTCACGGTGTCGAGCACGGGCCGTGTCTTCATCACCCAGACGGACGCCCGCAACTCCGTGAACGGGATCGTGGCTCCGGCCGGCAGTCGCCAGGACGTCAACGGCGACGGAAAGGTGAACCTGAAAGACCTCGCGAACCGGCTGTTCACCAACGAGATCGACCCTATGGCGTGGCGATCTCCGGCGACGACACCACGCTGGTCGTGACGGCGATGGGATCGAGCCGCGTGTTCACCGTGAACGCCGCGACGATGGCGATCCGCTCGCGCATCGACCTCGGGTCGGTCGCGAACGGCGATTTCGGCCAGCAGATGCCGCGCGGCGTCGCGCTCGCGTCCAGCGCCGGCGGCGCGCCGCGGACTGCCTACGTGCTGAACAGCTTCGAGAACACCGTGTCCGTGATCGACGTGTCGAACCCGGACGCCATCGCCGAAACCACGCAGTTCGCGGTCGGCAACGACCCGACGCCCGCGGCTGTGCGGCGCGGGCGCATCGCGTTCAACAGCGGCTTTGCGTCGAGCAACGGCTCGTTCTCGTGCGGAAGCTGCCATCCTGACGGCAACACCGACCAGTTGATGTGGCGGATCGGCGCCGAGTGCTTCCTCGCCGGCTGCGTGGCTGGCGAGGACGAGCCGCGCTCGACGATGCCGATTCGCGGCCTCAAGAACACGCTGCCGCTGCACTGGGCTGGAAACCTCGGCGATCCCTTCGGTGGCGGCAACGGCGATGTCGGCTTCGGCGGCGCGGGTGGCACCGACTGCTCGCTCGGAGGTGCCGACGGCGACCACGACTGCTTCGCCGATCTGGTACCCGCCAGCTTGCGTGGCGTGATGTGCAACCAGACACCGTCGTGTGCGAGCGGCCCGTCAGGCGCGCCGGGCATGCTGACGCTCCAAGAACGCGACGACCTGGCGTTCTTCCTAGCTGCGGTCTCCTATCCGCCGCCGCGCTCGCGCCGCATCGACGACACGCTTTCGAATCCGGCGGCGCCGGTGAACGTCCCGAATGGCGATGGCAGCGCGAGCGCCTTCTCCGCAAACGCGCTCAAGGGTTTCCAGGATTTCTTCACCAACCAGGGTGGGGGAGTGGGGGATCCGGACACCTGCGCGGACTCGACGGCCGGGTGCCATGTGCTTCCGCTGACGGCGGGCACCAATTCCTCGACGCTCAACGGGTTCGACATCCCGACCATGCGCGGAATGACGGATCGCTTCTTGCAGTTCTCGCTCGGTCCCACTTTCGTCCGCGAGTTGGAGCTGCAGGCGAACGCGGGGATCGGCGTGATCGGCGTCGCGCCGCTCGAGGCGCCGCTTCAATGGTCGGCCAGCCAGGGAGCGCGCGAGATCACCACGTTCGGCGGGGCGTTCGCGATCTTCCAGCCCGTGTACAACACGCGGCCGCTCGACATCTGGCAGATGTTCGAGGAGGCGAGCACCGGCTTCTCGGGTGCGCAAGCGCGGCAGGTGCAGCTCAACACGCGCACCACGTCGGGGGGGGGACTCGCGCAGACCGAGACGCTGATGGCGGCGCTCGAACTCGCCGACACGCGCGGGCTGGTGAACCTGCGGGCGGTGGGCGTGCGCGACGCCGGGGCCGGTTTCATCCCGCAGACGCTCTCGTACCGGAGCGACGGCACCTACAAGAACGCCCCGCAGAGCCTGTCGCTCACGCACGCGCAGTTGGTGGCGGCTGCGCAGGCGGGCACGACGATCATGACTCTGACCGGGGCGCTCCGATCGAAGTTTGGAGCGGCCCCGCAGCCGCTGCTCGGGGCCTGCGTCAGCGGTTGCTCGGCGACGACCGGCGACCCCGCGCTGCCGAACTTCACGATCGGGGCGGGCGATCCCCCCGCCTTCACGGTGGTCGGCACCGACGTGCGCAGCGACGCGGCCATCTTCGTGAACGGCAGTCCCGCGACCGGTACGATCGGATGCGGCGCGGGCATGACGGGCAGCTTCTGCAACAACGGCAACGTCTCGCTCGATCTCGCCGTGAAGCCGCCGACGGGGCTCAACCTGGTGCAGCTGCAGAACCCATCGGGCCCGCTCAGCAACGAACTGCCGATCTGCGTGGGCACCTCGGCGGACTGCAACTAGAGGCCGTCGACGCCCTGCTGGCAGCCCGCTAGACGAGATCGCGCGGAACGCGCAGCTCGACGAGCGTTCCGCAGCCCGCGCGGATCTCGTCCCAGCGCGCGATGGCGAGTTCGAGGATGGCGAGCGCGGCGGTCGGGAAGCCCTCGCGAAGGCGAGCGCGCGCCGCGTCGTCACCGTGACGCACGAGCAGCAGTGCGAGTTCGTGGAGGCCCGGGTTGTGGCCGATCACGAGCACGCTGCTCTCGCGATCGTCGATCTGCGCGAGCGACGCGAGCAGCGCGTCCGGGTCGGCGAGGTAGAGCTCACGTCGCGCTTCGAAGCGAACGCCAACGCGACGGAGGAGCGGCTCCAGTGTGTCGAGCGCGCGCTGCGCCGACGAGCAGAGCACGAGCGACGGCAGATCGCCGCGCTGGGCCATATAGAGGCCCACGAGTTCCGCGGCCCGGCGCCCACGCGGGGTGAGCGTGCGGTCGTGATCGCTCTGGCCCGGGTCGTTCCAGCTCGATTTTGCGTGGCGCAGCAGGAACAGCGTCTTCATGTGCTCCGGGGCTCCGCTCAGAATCCGAGCTCAGCGAGATCGACGGGGCGCCCGAGGCGCGCCGAGCGCTCGCCCGCGAGACCCATCGCGACGGCGAGCGCGCCGTCGAACACCGAGACCACCGGCTTGCCCCCGCTCCGGATCGCGTCGCGGAAGGCGAGGTGCTCGAAGAAGGTCGAGCCGTGATGGGCACCGGCCTGCGCGAGGTTCGCGTCGACCGGGAACGTGATCGTCGCGGGTTCGTTGCGATCGCGGCGGGTCACGACGAGCCGGTGCGCCGTGACGAACGCCTCCAGCTTGCCACGGTCGCCGGTCGCGGCGATCTCCATCTCGTTCGTCGAGTGTTCCGCGAACATGCACAGATCGAGCAGCGCGCGGGCGCCGCCCGCGAAGTCCACCACGGCGAAGGCGTTGTCGAGGATGTCGGGTCGCTCGCCGCCGTAGCGTTCGTCCTGGTGGTTCACGTCGGCGGCGCCGGAGGCGTAGACGCGCAGCGGTCGCTGGCGGACGATCACGTTCATCAGATCGAAGAAGTGACAGCACTTCTCGACCAGCGTGCCGCCGGTGTTGCGGTTGAAGCGATTCCAGTCGGCGACTTTCTTCAAGAACGGAAAGCGGTGTTCGCGGATCGCCAGCATCACGAGGCGGCCGACGGCGCCGCCGTGCACCTCTTCGATCAACCTCTCCACGGGCCGCATGTAGCGGTACTCCATGCCGACCCACACGATCCCCGGATGCTTCTCGGCCGCGTCCACCACCCACTGGCACTGCTCGATCTCGGTGCAAAGCGGCTTCTCGACGAGCGCGTGCAGGCGCGTCTCGAAGAGCGCGCGCAGCACTTCATGGTGGGTGAAGTTCGGCGTCGCGACCACCACCGCGTCGACATGCGCGTGGCGCAGCAGCTCGCGGTAGTCCTCGTAGACTTCGACGTCGCGTCCGATCGCGAGGCGACCCCAGTTACGGCTCGCCGCATCCGAGTCGGCGATCGCGGTGACCTCGACGCCGGGCAGCAGCGCGAGGTTGCGGATGTGCTCGCAGCCCATCATCCCCGTGCCGATGATCCCGTAGCGAAGCGTCTCGTGCGCCACGCGTTCCTCCGCAGACCGTTTCCGCCGGCGGCGCTCAGGGCGTCGGTGTAGGCGCGGGCACGGGCGTCTCGGCGGGGGCCTTCACGATCTCCAGCAGCTCGACGTCGAACGCGAGCGCCGCACCGCCCTTGATCTTGGGCGGGAAGCCGCGGTCGCCGTACGCGATCTCGGACGGGCAGGTGATGTGCGCCTTCTCGCCGACCTTCATGGTCTGGACGGCTTCCGTCCAGCACGGGATCACGCGATTCAGCGGGAACTCGGCGGGCTCCTTGCGCTCGATGGACGAATCGAAAACGGTGCCGTCACGCAGCGTGCCGTGGTAGTGGACCTTCACGGTGTCCTCGGGCTTCGGCGTGGCGCCACTGCCTTCCTTGACGACGCGCTTCACGAGGCCCGAAGCGGTCTTGTTGGCACCCTCGGCGGCAGCTTCCTTGGCGAGGAATTCGTCTGCCGACTTCTTCTCCACTCCCGCAGCGACCGCCGAGCGCGCCTGGCCGAAGGCGCTGATCTTGGGGGCGAACTCGTCGATGGACACCTTGGCGGCCGTGCCGCTGGCAGCGTCGCGCAGCCCTGCGATCAACAGATCGATCTCGGCGGGGGAGAGCGCGAAGCGGTCGAGACTGCCCGCGAGCGAGTAGCCCATCGCGTAGACGGTCTTCTGGTCCTCGGTCTGGAGCGTGGGTTCCGCGCTTCGGGCGGGCGATGCCGCGGCCGTGATCACGATCGCTGCGGCGAGCCCGAACATGCAACTGGTCTTCATGGATACCTCCGGGCGGCGGAGAATAGCCGCAGACCTTTCCGGCGAAAGGCCGCCGCGGGGAACGGCGGCCGGGGTCATCCGATGCAATCATTTCCTTCCGCCATCCAATCGGGAGCCGGCATGCAACGCCTCTCAGCAACCGCAGCCGCCGAGCTCGTGCGTCCGACCGACACGCTCGCCGTCCCGCTCGGTCCCGGGCAGCCGAGCGCCTTCCTCCACGCGCTCGGCGAGCGCGACGACTGGGTCGATCTCTCGGTGTTCGCCGCGCTGCTCGTCGATTTCTTCCCGCTCTTCACCCGCAAGGGCGTGCGGCTGCTCTCGGGGTTCTTCGGACCCGTGGAGCGCATGCTGGTCGCGGGCGGTCACGCGGTCTACTTCGTCCCGTCCGACTTCCGCCGCTTCGCGAAGCTGGCGCGCAGCATGGCGCCGCGCGTGATGGGCACCGCCGCCGCGCCGCCGGATGCGCAGGGTTTCATGAGTCTGTCGCTGCACGCGGGCGCCACCGTCGACGAGTTGCACCGCTGCGGTCGCGATCCGCGGCGCGTGCTGGTGGTGGAAGTGAATCGCAACCTGCCGCGTACGTTCGGACTCCCGCCCGCGTTTCCGCACGCGCTGCACGTCGACGAGGTGGACGTGGTCGTCGAGAGCGAGCGGCCGGTGATCGCGCTGCCCGAGGCGCCTCCCGACGCCGTAGAGCGTCGCATTGCCGAACACGCGCACGCCTTCATTCCCGACGGCGCCACGCTGCAGACCGGGATCGGCGGTGTCCCCAGCCTGATTGCACAGATGCTGGCCGACGGCCCGGGTGGCGACTACGGCATCCACTCCGAGATGTTCACCGATGGACTGATGCATCTGCAGCGCGCGGGCAAGGTCAGCAATCGCAAAGGTCTGCACGACGGCGTTTCGATCGCCACCTTCGCGCTGGGCACGCGCGCACTCTACGACTGGCTCGACGGCAACGAGGCCGTGCGATTCCTGCCGGTCGATCAGGTGAACGAGCCCAGCCTGATCGCGCGCAACCGCCGCCTGATCTCGATCAACGGTGCGCTCTCGATCGATCTGGTGGGGCAGGTGGTGGCCGACCGGATCGGCGAGCGCGAGCACTCGGGCATCGGTGGCCACGAGGACTTCGTGACGGGCGCGGCGTTCTCGGAAGGCGGTCGCGCCCTGATCTGCCTGCCCTCCACCGCGACCACGCCGCAGGGCTGCATCTCGCGCCTGGTCACCGAGTTCCCGCTCGGCACCTGCATCACCACGCCGCGCCATCAGGTGGACGTCGTCGTGACCGAGTACGGCGCCGCGGAACTCGCGGGCAAGACCGCGGCGGAGCGCGTGGGGGCGCTCGTCGCGATCGCACATCCGGCCGTGCGGGACGCCTTGCTAGCGCGCAGCCCCGAATTGCCGAAGATCCCGAGTGAGCCGGTCGAGCGGAGCACGTAGATGGACGACGCGGCGCTGTCCGACGCGTATCGGAGCGCCGTCGCCCGCGTCGGCGCCGCGGCGCTCGCCGCGCTCGAAGGCATGGAGGTCGCCGAGCGCCAGCTGCATCCGCCGCAGATCCCGCGGCTGCGCGAGCTGCTCGCCGTCCCGCGCGACCGTCTCGAAGCCGCGCTCGAGGCATACGCGGCAATCGCGCCAGACGACGCGTTGCTGCGTAGCTTCCACGATCGCCTTGCCCAGGGCGCCGGCGAGGCGCTTGGCGCTTTGGCGCTCTTCGTCGATCCCGGCGCGCCCCACGAAGCCACCACGCGCGTGCTCGGGAGCCTCGCGCGCTATCGCCGCGCCCAGGCGACGCTGTATCCGCTGCGCGCGATGTTGCCGGCGCTCGGCCACTACTTCGTCGAGCCCGCAGTGCGCGAGCGCGCGTTGTGTTTCGATCCCGAGCCGCCCGCTGGGCTGCGCGTCGGCGTGATGGAGGCACCGGCTGCGCAGGGCGATCGCGGCGGCTTCTCGCTCTACGTACCCGAGTGGTGCGACGGCACGACGCCGTGGCCGCTGGTCGTCGCGCTGCACGGAGGCTCCGGACACGGCCGCGACTTCCTGTGGAGCTGGCTGCGCGAGGCGCGCAGCCGCGGTTTCCTGCTGCTCGCACCGACTTCGCTCGGCTCGACCTGGTCGCTCGACGCGCCCGGCATCGACGCGCCGCGCCTCGCGTCGATGGTGGAGTTCGTCGCGCAGCGCTGGCCAGTCGATCGCGCGCGCATCCTGCTCACGGGCCTCTCGGACGGCGCCACCTTTACCCTGCTCGCCGGTCTGCTCGAGGGCGCGCCGTACAGCGCCCTCGCGCCGGTGTCGGGAGTGCTGCATCCGGCGAACCTCGGCAATGGGAATCTCGGCCGCGCGCGCGGCCGTCGGATCCACCTGTCGCATGGCGCGCTCGACTGGCTGTTCCCGATCGCGCTGGCGCGCCTTGCGCGTGACGAACTCGAACGCGCCGGCGCCGATCTGGTGTATCGCGAGATCGAAGACCTGTCGCACACCTACCCGCGCGACGAGAACGACGCCATGCTGACCTGGTTCGACCCGGCGCTGGCGTTGCCGGGCCCGCGCCGCGCTGGAGGGCGGCGCTAGCCGGCGAGCACGCCCTCGAGTTCGGCGAGGTCTGCGATCACATGGTCCGGGCGCGCACCCGTGTGGCTGGCGAGCGCCGCCGCGGGATCGCGGACGCGGCGCGTGATCCACACCGTGCGGATGCCGAGCGCCGCCGCGCCGCCGACGTCGGCCTTCAGGTTGTCGCCGACGTGCACGGCTTCCTCGGGCGCGACGCCCAGCGCGGCCAGCGCCGACTCGAAGATCTCGCGGCGCGGCTTGCGCAGTCCGTGATCCGCCGAGATCACGACGGCGTCGAGCGACGCGCGCAGCTGCGTCGCCTCGAGGATCACGAGCGCGCTCGGCGTCCAGGTCCAGTTCGAGCACAGGCCGATGCGAAAGCGCTGGTGCAGGCGGGCGAGCAGCGCGGCGTGATGCGGCGGCGCCACCGCGATCGACTCGAGCATGCCCATGTGCACGCCCGTCAAGATTCTCGGGACCTCGGGATCCTCGATGCCGAGCGCCTTCGCGACCCGCGCGAAGCGCTCGAGCGTCGTGAACTCGCGATCGCGTTCCCAGTGCGTGGCGCGCCATTCGCGATCGACCGCGGCGAGCGCGCGCGTGAACTCAGCGAACGCAACCGCCGTGCGAGCGCCGATCGCTTGGTGCAGCGCGCACGCCGTGGACGGAATCTCACGCCCCTCGATCGCGACGCGCGGCAGCGTGTCCATCGAAAGGTCGACGAGCGTGTCGAAGAGATCGAAAACGACGGCGCGGATCGGCATCAACTGCGAATCGGATAGCATGGCCCGCCCGTGGTGGCGATCGAACTCGACGCAGTGAGCAAACGTCGGCACGCGCCTCGCGCGCGAGTAGCTCCACGAACATCCCGACTAGAAGCCTGACCGATGATGGATCACGTCTCTCGGAAGCGGACGAGTGCGGCGCGGGGGCGTGACGTTCGCCCAGAACGTCCTCGGCGGACGGGTCCACAAGCTGATTGCGGGGTTGTCAGCGTTGACCGGCGCGATGCGCGGGCCGCTCGGCGCGGTGCTCGCGGTGGCGCCCGCACCGCTCTCGATGCGGTCGACC